>CAYXJW010000092.1:0-32088 GCA_964465465.1 uncultured Caldisericales bacterium | reverse complement strand
ATTGACTCTGCAGCAACAACTCCAACTGCTTCTCCAATGTTAACATGTTTCCTCGAAGAAAGGTCAAGTCCATAGCACTTTGCACATACACCATGATCCGTATTACAGGTGATGGGAGAACGCACTTTAACCTTTTTAATTCCAAGTGCCTCTATCTCTTCTGCAGCCTTCTTATCGATAAGTTCGTTTCTCTTAACAATAATTCTTCTGTTTCCTGAATAAAGAATGATCTTTTTAACTTTGTGTTCCTTTAATGTTTTATAAAGGTCCTCGTTAATCACATCACCTTCGTCCGCAAGGATTTCTC
Source organism: uncultured Caldisericales bacterium (assembly GCA_964465465.1). Taxonomy (GTDB): domain Bacteria; phylum Caldisericota; class Caldisericia; order Caldisericales; family Caldisericaceae; genus AUK232. The sequence continues at coordinate 31,781 of CAYXJW010000092.1, read as the reverse complement.
CTGTATTCCTGTCTATAATTTCCTCGGCAATTGTGGAACCTATCGTCTTTTTTGTAACTGTACTCTCCACTTTTTCAAGAGGTGCATAAATATCTTCAGCCGCATACCTGCCCCAGATCTGTTCAGAGAGGCTTAATATTACTGTGTCTCCTTCTTTTAATTCCCTTACATCAACACCAGTTATTGGATTTTCAATAAGAACCGATTCTATATTGAGTTTATCGAGAAGTTCGGCTTGCTTTTTGGAAATTGTATCTCCCTTCTCTATAATATTCACTCCAGTTGTAGGGTTCTTAACGTTTTCTGCAGCTACACGCCCCATAACTCTCACAGAGAGAGGTTCAACAACTTCGCTTCCTATCGTTATAGGACGTACTCTCTGGAACGAGCAATCCTCCTCTTTTACAATAATACTGTGAGAAACATCAACAAGCCTTCGCGTAAGGTATCCTGAGTCTGCAGTTTTAAGAGCCGTATCAGCCTGTCCTTTTCTCGCACCATGAGTGGAAAGGAAATATTCAAGAACTGTAAGTCCTTCCCTTAAGTTTGATTTGATGGGGAATTCTATGATTTTACCGGTAGGACCAGCCATTAACCCTCTCATTCCTGCCATCTGAGTAATCTGTGCTTTATTACCCCTCGCACCGGAGGTTGCCATCATATACACCGTATCAAATGGTTTAAAATTCTCAAACACTGCCGTTTCTATCCGTTTCGCAGCCTCCTGCCATATATCAATAACCCTTCTATAACGTTCTTCTTCTGTAAGAAGACCCTGCTCGTACGCTTCGTTTACCTGTTCAGTTTTCTCCTCGCCTTCTTTTACGATTTCATCTCTTTCTGGAGGGATTTTGATATCTTCCAAACTAATACTTATTCCTGCATACGAAGACTCCTTGAATCCAAGGTCCTTCAAGTTATCTAAAAGAATGTCTGTTTTAACAAGTCCAAAATCTGAATAAAAATCTGAGATAATCTGATTTAACTCCTTCTTTCCTACTGTCTTGTTTATAAATTTAAACTTTTTTGCTTCCTCTTCATCATCAAATATATTTTCCCTTATCTGCTCATTAAATAGAACTCTTCCCACAGTAGTTTCTATTTTCTTTCCATCAGCATAGTAGTAAATCCAGTCATGTAAATCAAGTTTTCCATGTTCATATATATATTCTACTTCTGAAGGTGAAGAGAACACCTGCTTATATTGAAACTTTTTCTCCTCTTTTGGAAGCGTAAGGTAGTACGCACCTAAAACCATATCCTGCACAGGTCCATCAAGAGGCCCGCTGTGAGCCGGTGAAAGAATATTGTGAGAGGAAAGCATTAAAGTTCTTGCTTCAGTTTGAGCGGCAAAAGAAAGCGGTAGATGTATTGCCATCTGGTCGCCATCAAAGTCTGCGTTGAATGGAGTACACACAAGTGCAGGTATCTGAATCGCTTTACCTTCAATTAAAATCGGCTTGAACGCCTGAATACTCAACCTGTGAAGTGTAGGTGCCCTGTTTAAAAGTACCACATAGTTTTTAGAAACCTCTTCAAGGACTTTCCACACTTCCGGGGTAGGATTTTCGATGAGTTCTTTCGCACGCTTTTTATTATAACCCAATTTGGAAAGTTCATATATTACAAATGGCTTAAACAGTTCAAGTGCCATTTCTTTCGGAACACCACACTGATTGAGTTTAAGATCAGGGCCAATAACAATAACTGCCCTTCCAGAATAATCAACACGTTTTCCAAGTAAGTTTTCTCTAAATCTCCCTTCTTTTCCTTTCAGTATATCCGTAAGAGAACGGAGCGGTCTTCTTGAAGCACCCAATACAGGATAAGTACGCCTTCCATTGTCAAACAAGGCATCAACTGCTTCCTGAAGCATTCTTTTTTCATTTTGAAGCATTATATCAGGAGCATTCACCTCAATAAGTTTTTTTAAGCGATTGTTCCTGTTTATTACTCTTCTGTAAAGTTCATTAAGGTCATCTGAGGCATACTTGCCACCTTCAAGTGCTATGAGAGGTCTAAGGTCTGGCGGGATTACTGGAACACGTATAAGAACCATATCCTCAGGTCTTCTGCCATTCTTAATTAATCCCTCAACAACACCAAGCAAACGAACTGCTACTATCTTTTCCTGCTTGGAGCCTTTTTTCAATTTTTCAAGTGCCTCTTCCTTGAGTTTATGAAGGTCAATCTGCTTCAAAAGATCTAATATTGCTTCCCCGCCTTTTTTAGCAACGAAATCAAGCCCCTCAGATTTGTACAATCTATACTCTTCATCAGTAAGAAGTTGTTTTAACCTGAATTTCGTCCTTTTAGGATCAGTTACAACATAAGAAACAAAGTAAATCACTTTTTCTACGTCTTTTGTGGGCATATTCAGAAGAAGCCCCACGTAATTTATGTTATTTTTGAAATACCAAATATGCACTACAGGTGAAGCGAGTTCAATATGTCCGAAACGTTCCCTTCTCACACTGGAGGGCAAAATCTCCACTCCACAGCGAGGGCAGGTCAAACCAGCATACTGAATTCCTTTCATCTTTCCACAGTGGCACTGATAACTGTGCACAGGGCCAAAGATTTTCTCACAGAAAAGTCCATCTGGCTCAGGTGTGTACGTTCTATAACTGTAAGTTTCGGCCTTTTTTACTTCCCCGTGCGACCATTTCAAAATATCCTCGTTTGATGCGAGGAGTATCTTTAAAGCCTCAATATCGTTTTTCTTCAAAAGTTTTCACCTCCGACTAACCATTCTCCTCACGTTTTGTTTCCGCAATAACTTTCTCAGCCACTTTGGGAGGAGCAGGTTCGTAATGTGAATGACTCATCCTGAACTCTCCGGTCCCCTGAGTTATGGAATTCAAATCATTTGCATAGGTAAGCACTTCAGAAAGCGGAACAAGTGCTTCTATAATTTGCTTTCCGTTTTCTGCTCTCATTCCCAGAACCTTACCTCTCTTACTGTTCAAATCACCTATCACATCACCCATATACTGCTCATCAACAATGATTTCAAGTTTTTCAATAGGTTCAAGAATAATTGAATTGCACTGTTCAAGAGCCTTTTTGAGAGCCATAGAGCCTGCAACTTTAAATGCAAGTTCAGAAGAATCAACAGGGTGATACGACCCGTCCACAACGGTTACCTTTATGTCCACAACTGGATAACCGGCAAGGATTCCATGCTCCATTGCTTCACGTACTCCTTTTTCAACTGCAGGAATGTACTGCTTAGGAATGGCTCCACCAAAAATCTTGCTTTCAAATTCAAACTCCTTACCACGTTCAAGTGGTTCTACTTCAAGCCAACAGTGTCCATACTGCCCGTGTCCACCTGTCTGTTTTTTATACTTTCCTTCAACTTTTGTTTTCTTCGTAATTGTTTCCCTGTAAGGAACTTTTGGAGTGGTAAGTTCTATATTAACGTTGTAGCGCTTTCTCAATTTCTCCATAATAACGGAAAGGTGTGTTTCACCTATTCCAGATATAATCTGTTCCTTAGTTTCATCATTTTTAGAAACCTTAACTGTGGGATCTTCGTCCATAATCTTACCAAGCCCTATACTCATCCTATCTTCGTCTGCCTTTGTTTTAGGCCTCATTGCCTTGGAAAGCATAGGTTCCGGGAATTCTATTGGTGGATAGACAATTGGAGCATCTTTATCTGAAAGCGTATCATTCGTTTTTGTAGAAACGAGTTTCGTAATAACTCCAATATCACCTGCAATTATATTATCTGTGGGTTCCTGATTTGAACCTCTAACAAAGAGAAGTTGGGAAACCTTTTCCGTTGTATCACGTGAACTGTTATAAACCTGTGTATTGGAGGATAACTTACCAGAATACACCTTAACAAAAGAAAGTTTTCCAACATAGGGATCACTCAACGTTTTAAAAACAAAGGCAGAAAAGTTTTCGTCAACTGAAACTTTTCTTTCTTCCTCTTCATTTGTTTTTGGATTTTTTCCTTTTACTGCGCCAAATGCATCTGGAGATGCCATATATTCAACAATGAAGTCAAGCAGTTCATCAATTCCAATAAGTGCAGTTGCAGATCCGCAGAGAATGGGAAAAAATTCTCCCTTCAGATATGCCTTTTTAAGCCCTTCTTTTATTTCTTTTGGAGAAAGTTCACCTTCTTCAAAATACTTTTCAAGAAGCGCATCATCACCTTCCGCTGCAATTTCCATTAACTCTTTTTTGTATTCTTCAACACCTTCTGCTCCGTCGGAAAGCACATTTTTCACACCTTTTAGTTCTTTTCCTTCCTTTACAGGGATAACCACAGGATACGCTTTTGTGCTGAAGGTTTCTTTAATCTGATCCACAATTTTAAAGAAGTCCGTGTTCTCAGCATCAAGTTTATTCACAAAGAAAGCACGCGGTTTATTTTCTTTTTCAAGGTAAACCCACTGCTTCTTCGTTTGAATTTCAATTCCACTCGTTGCATTGACAAGAATTAAACCATTGTCTCCTGCCCTAATTCCACTCAATACTTCACCAAAAAAGTCTGCATAACCAGGTGTGTCAATGTAATTTATTTTAACGCCTTTATGCTCAAAAGGAATTAAGGAAAGGCTAATACTTATCTTTCTCTCTTTTTCTTCTGGCTGATAGTCCGAAACAGTATTGCCATCTTCCACCTTTCCCATTCTTTGAACCAATTTCTTTTTAAAGAGAATTGCTTCCGCAAGAGTTGTTTTTCCGGCGTTGCCATGAGCGACAACAGTAACGTTCCTAATTTTACTTGTTTCCATCTTCATCCTTATCCTCCTTAATTAATAATTGTGGTTTTTTCTTTATCAAGGTGAATGTTTCCTTTTTAGGCATTTCCTTCTTCTCTTCGGGCAACACCCTGAGATCCAAAACAAGCCCTCTTAATTCTCTTTGAAGTACATTGAACGATTCTGGAATTCCCATCTCTAAAATTGTATTCCCTTTTGAGATCTGTTCGTATGTTCTCTTTCTTCCTTCAAGATCATCAGACTTAATGGTAAGCATTTCTTGAAGTAAGTTGGCAGCACCGTACGCTTCAAGTGCCCAGACCTCCATCTCTCCGAGTCTCTGCCCTCCAAACTGTGCTTTTCCACCAACAGGTTGCTGAGTGATAAGAGTATACTTTCCAACAGAACGCGCGTGGAGTTTATCTTCTGCAAGGTGGTTGAGTTTGAGCAAATAAGACTCTCCAAGTGTAACAGGATAGTCAAACGGTTTTCCAGTTCTTCCATCATACATTGTAAACTGTCCATTCTCAGGCAAACCTGCCTTTTTAAGCAGATTTCTTACATCTTTTTCTGTAGCCCCATTAAATGAAGGCGTAATAACCTGAACATTCAAATGTCGTGCAGCAAGCCCAAGATTTGTTTCAAGAAGTTGTCCGAGATTCATTCTGGACGGAACACTCAAAGGACTCAGAATTACATCTACGGTAGTACCATCACTAAGGTAGGGTAAATCCTCTTCAGGTAAAATTTTACTAATTACACCTTTGTTTCCGTGTCTTCCTGAAACCTTATCTCCAACGATTATTTTTCTCTTCTTTGCAATAAACACCTTAATAAGTTTTCTTACATTTCTCATAAGTTCAAGTCCGTTCTCCTGAGAGAACACCTGAACATCAATTACAACTCCACCTTCTCCAGGCGGAACTTTGAATGAACTGTTTTTAATATTTCCAGGTCTGTTATTGAACAGATTTCTGAAAAGTCTTGCTTCACTCGTTTCTTCTTCCTCAGGGAACGGGGTTGTTTTTCCAACAAGAATATCCCCTGCTTTCACTTTGGAACCTACTTTTACTATTCCATTTTCATCAAGGAATCTCTTTGCTTCCCTTGAAACATCTGGAGGATCTGGTGTTAATTCTTCTGGACCGTGTTCCGTATCGTGAACCTCAATATTGTACTCTTTTATGTGGAATGATGTTAACCTATCCTCACTAACAAGCCTTCTGCTTACGATAACTGCGTCTTGATAGTTGTACCCATACCATGGAATATAAGCAATTAGAACGTTTATTCCAAGCGCAAGTTGTCCGTCTTTTGTCGCATACCCATCTGCTATAGGTTGCCCTTTTTTGACCCTTTGCCCCTTCTTTACAACAGGCCTTTCATTTCTACAAGTATCCTGGTTTGTTCTAATAAACTTCTTTAACTTATATATTTTTTCTTTTCTTACTTCAACTTTGTTTACCCCTGCCTCGGCAAGTTTCCTCAAGGCGCTTTCAGTGATGATCTGTCCGGCCTTTACTATGAACGACTTTTTCTTTCCCGGTAGAGGATAATTTTTCGCAGCAACCCGTTCAACCACATCAGAATTTAATTTACCTAAGGAGAATGTTTCAACCTCAGTTGGGTAGTAGATCAAAATATCAGTAATTCCTTTTTCATAAAGTTCTTTGAGGAGTTTTTCGGTGATTTCACCAACCATTTCTTTGTTTTTCTTTGCATTGATGAACGTTGCAAATAAACCTTTTCCTATTATATTCTTACCAACCGCAGTTAAAGAAATCGAGAAAATTGGCATAGAAACTATTTTTCCACCATCTTTGACTTTAATTTCCTTTATCTTGCTGTTAAAGAGTCTGTTCAGTTTGGTATCAGAAATCTTTTGGCCCTCTTCTATAATAGGTTTTTTCCTTTTGCTTAAAATTGTTTCACCAGAAACTTTCCCTATCAGTTCTTCATTTTTTTCCAGATTAAAGCAACTCATTATCGGGAACTTCTGCAACTTGTCAGCCTGTATTATGGAGATGTTTTCAATACCTTTTGAAATGAGTTTATCAAGGATTGCAGAGGTAAGTTTCTCGCCTATGAATTTCTCATAACCTTTTACATCTGGCTCAAATCCAAATAGGAGAATATCCTTTTGCTTTATTCTATTCTGCAAATTCAATCTCAGATCGTGTGCCTCCCTGTAAACAGAGAGTTTTTCAGTTTCTGCATCATCTGGAACGATATGTATTTCACTCCCTGACACGTATGAAACAATTCCGTCTTCCTCTGCAACAGGAATATCAAGATTATCAAGAGGAATCTTCTTTTCTATACCGGTTGCAACTCTCGGTGGTTCAGGATTTACAAGCGGAACAGCCTGTCTCTGCATATTACAGCCCATAAGTGCTCTGTTTGCATCATCGTGATCAAGGAAAGGAATAAGGGACGCAGAAACACCAATTACCTGCTGAGGCACAATATCCATAAGATCCACTTTTTCTTTTGGAACAAGCCTCGGTAAAATTTCTCCTGATTCACTTCTTTCACGAGCAATAACGTAATCCTCTGTTATCATTCCTTTACTATCCACAGGAGTGTTTGCCTGTGCAATGATGTATTTCTCTTCTTCATCTGCAGTGAGTCTCACTATTTTATTTGTTACCTTACCATTTTTCACAACTCTGTAAGGTGCAGTGAGGAATCCATATTCATTCACATCTGCATAAGTGGCAAGTGAATTGATCAAACCAATATTTTGCCCCTCAGGAGTTTCAATGGGACAGATACGGCTATAATGGGAATGGTGAATATCTCTTACTTCGATTCCTGCTCTCTTTCTGTGTAATCCACCGGGACCGAGAGAACTTAAACGCCTCTTGTGTGCAAGAGAGGCAAGTGGATTTGTCTCTTCCATAAATTGCGAGAGTTGATTGGTTCCAGAAAACTGTCTCAACTGTCCAGAAATAGTTCTTGCATTTATTATATCAGATAACCTTATATTCTCCTTCTGGGTAATAGTAATCCTATCCCTTGCACTTCTCTGTACTCTAACGACACCGCGTTCAAACTCCTCCGCTATGAGTTCTCCAACGGTTCTTACCCTTCTATTGGATAGGTTATCAATATCATCGACCTGACGAATTCCTTCCCTTATATCAATCAAATAATTAACTGCATCTATGTAGTCCTGTTTTTCAAGAACTCTGCTATTACTCTTTCTTCCAAACTTTTTATTAATCATATAACGAGCAACAGGATAATACTCATTTCGTGCAGGATCCTTTAAAAGACTTTCCACAAGTTGCTTTGCTGCTTCAAGCGTGGGCCTCTCCTTAGGATGCAAAACTTTGTATATCTCTATCATTGCTTCTTCTGGATCTTCAGTTCTATCTCGTTTTAAAGTCTGTTCTATCCAGTAATCTAAACCTTCAACTTTTACCTTTATTTTTTCAATTCCAGCATCGAGCAATTTTTGTGGTATCTGCTCTGTAAACTTCTCTCCCTTTTTAGCAATTACATTACCATCGTTATCAAAAATATCCTGCATTAATTTCTTGCCCAATGCAACATCATAAGAAAACGGAGAGGTTGTAAGAATGTTTAAAGTCATTTCTCTGTGGAAATGCTTTTTTATCTCATCGTTATCTTTAAAGCCTATTGCTTTCAAAACAAGTGTGAGAGGGAGTTTTTTGAGTTTCTTCTTAAGCCTCATATAAATAACGTTATCCCTGCCTACTTCCATATCCATCCAGTTTCCACGGTCAGGGATTATCGTTACAACATAATTCAAAATTCCAGTGCCTTTATCCACTGCTGTCTGGAAGAAGATGCCCGGAGAACGGATAAGTTGTTCAACAACTACCCTTTTACGTCCGTTTATGATAAAACACCCCTCCGGAGTCATTCTTGGAACATCAGCAAGGTAAACCTCTTGCTCCTTCATTTCACCAGTGTCAAGATATATCAATCGGAATTTAGCATGTACCTGTGATTCATACGTTGCACCAACTCTCAGGCAATATTCAATATCCCGCAGTGGCTCCTCCACCCTTGACTCGAGATACTCTAACCTGATCTTTTTAGTTTCAATGGGAAACAATTTCCTCAAAATTTCATCAATTCTTCTATTAAGAAACTCTTCGTAAGACCTTTTCTGGATCCCTATTAAATCAGGGAGATCCATAACAGGCTTAGTCCTTGTAAAATCAATTACTTTCTCCATTAGGCCTCCTTCTCAGAAAAACATAGCAAATAGAAAGTATATCTACTTTTTAAATCTTGTCAAGTTTCGATTTCCCGAAACTCACATACCCATCTCTCACATAATGGCCGCTTTTACCTCCGCTCTTTTCCGCAAGAAAGATCTCAGAAATCTCAACTTCTTTATCCATCGATTTACACATATCATAGATAGTGAGTGCTGCTACAGATACTGCAACAAGCGCTTCCATCTCCACCCCTGTTTTGCCAGTGAGTTCCGCAAAACTCTCAATTTCCACAGAAGATTCTTCCTCATTTACCTTAAATGCAATATCCACGAACGTTAAATTTAAAGGATGGCAAAGTGGTATTAGATCGCCTGTTTTCTTTGCAGCAAGTATACCTGCAATCTTCGCGCTGAGAAATACATCACCTTTTTCTATCTCACCAGAAACAACTTTTTTCAATGTTTCCCGCTTCATATTTACCTTAGCATGGGCGCGTGCAATTCTTAAAGTCTCCTTCTTTGGCGTTACATCAACCATTCTGATATGCCCGCTTTCATCAAATTGTCCCATTGCTCACCCCCCTAATTCTCTCATATTGTTTATAAAATCCTGATCATTTTCGTCAATTGGGCCATGTTCCTTGGGCTTAATATCAACCGATTTCCTTATGAGTTTCTCTGTAAGTGCCGCATCTCTCGACTTCACCGCATCCCAAATAGAAACATACTCTTTAGAGAAAAGACATGGATAAATCTTTCCAGAGGCAGTTATCCTGATTCTATTACACTCTGCACAAAAATGCTGGCTGACCGGAGTAATAAAACCAATTTTACCGTTTGAACCGATCACTTTGTAATAAGTTGCAACTTCCCCTTTTGCCCCGGTTGTAAACTCAAGTTCGTATTTTGATTTTATACGGCTTATCGCTTCGTTAAAACTCATATAATGTTTTCGCCAAAAATTAGAACCCTTCACGGGCATAAGTTCTATAAAGCGCACTATCACGGGATAATTTACGGATAACTCCGCAATGTGCACTATGTCCTCGTCATTTATCCCTTTCATTAAAACAGTGTTGATTTTTATAGGTAAAAGATTCTGTTTAATTGATTCTTCAATTCCACTCTTTACAAGGGACAACCCATTCACACCGGTAATATTTTTAAAAACATCTTCCCTCAATGTATCAAGGCTTATATTCACTCTTGTAAGCCCTGCTTTTTTTAAGTCTCTTGCAAGAAACTTTAGAAAGTATCCGTTTGTTGTGAGAACTATTTCCTTTATTTTCCCTGTATCGTGCAGAACTTTTACGATCTGCACAATATCCTTTCTTAAAAGAGGTTCTCCACCAGTAAGCCTCACCTTCGTTATTCCAAGATCTGCTGCAACATTAAAAAGAAACTCAATATCTTCCGTTGTAAACTCCTCTGCCTTATCTTCAACGGATGTGTGAGAATTACAGTAAACACAATTAAAATTACACCGAGGCGTAACCGAAAACCTTATATAAGTTATCTTTCTCCCAAATTTATCTATCAAAGAGGTCAACCTTTTCCTCCAAAAGAGAAATTTTTCCGTACTTTCCGTCGTATCCAATCTCTTTTTTCACATTTCCCTTTCGAACTGCAAGTATGAAGTTCGCAACTTTTTTATCAAGTTTTTCACTCAATTCATCATCGTTAGAAAACAAAAGTACGTTGAGTTCAGTGCCAAAATCGGACAATATTTTATCATACACTACTGAAACAGTTTTGGTGTTCTTGCCTTTCCCAAGCACAGAAGATAGAATTTCTTTTAAAGGAACGGTATACCGAAAAGGAATCTTTTTGTTTGTTCTCTCCTTTTTTTTCCAATTTGCACATTCCATAACTCTGTGATAAACCCCGTACGTAAAAGGCTTTCCGCAAACAGGACACACTTCTCTATCTGGTCTTTCAGGGATAAATCCTATCCCGCATTTTCTATGTCCATCACCAAAATATTTCCCTTCTTCCGGAAAGAATTCTACGCTAAATAAAAATCTCCTGTTATCCGCATTTTCTATAACAGTAAACAAATCTTCATACGAAGACACATCTTTTATAACGTTTGCCTCCCTCGCTATGTTTTGCGGAGAATGTGCATCAGAATTAGAAACAAGAGTGAAAGAATCAATATCTCTAACGATATAATTCATAAAAGGATCTGAACTTAAACCCGTTTCCAGAGCAGAGATATAATTGGTTTCACTTCCAAAACATTCCTCTAAACTGGAAAAGCCAGATTTAGAACCAAAAACCCCGAACCATGGAGTCCAAATATGCGCCGGAATAATCTTGATTTCAGGTGAAATACTCTTTAAAACACGGATAAACTCCTCCCCTTTTATAAAAAGTGTTGGACGGCCATCAATTGAAAGGTCACCGTACTGAGAAAGTTTTTCATTAACTTTACTCAATATCTCAAAAGATGGTACAGCAATAACTATGTGAACCTTTCTTGATTTTCCGTTATGTTCAAAAACAATGTTTACTTCTCCTGCAAGGACGAAACGAACTCCATCAAACTCAAAAAAGCCATTCTGGAGATCAATCAGTTTATCTTTAAGATTCTTCACCCAGAGCGGATGTGTAATATCACCAGTTGCAAGGATCGTTACTCCCTTTTTCTTTGCCCAAAAAGAAAGATGTTCAAGATCCATATCCTTGCTCGTTGCCATGCTGTAATGAGAATGAATGTGCAGATCAACTACGTCAATCACTTTTACATCTCCAAAAAGAAAGTTTCAAAACAAGAAAAACGAACTTTAAAGGATCAATGATCTGATTTACTTTGCTCTTCGCTTCTTTTCTGTAAATTGTTTTTATCGGGACAAACGTAATTTTGAATCCACACTTTGCAGCCTTTATCAACATCTCGGTTTCTATCTGGTATCTCTTTGAATTAAAGCGTATCTTCTTTACCACATCCACTTTAATCGCTCTATATCCAGACTGGCTATCAGAAATCCGTGAATGGCAAACAAGAGAAGTGAGCCAGGAAGAAAACGCATTGGCAAAAATCCTTATCTTGGGCATAACTGATGGATCAAATTGTCTTGCACCTACAACAATATCAAAGCCTTCGTTGATCTTGTCAATAAAAATTGGGATTTCGTCAGGATCATGTTGCCCATCAGCATCAAGCACTACGATTACATCAAAACCGTTTTTTACAGCATACTCAAAGCCCCTATACATTGCGTCTGCCTTACCTTTATTCTCTCTGTTTTTTATTACGGTTGCACCACATTGTGCTGCAACTTCAGAAGTTTTATCAGAAGAACCGTCGTCAACAACCAAAACATAATCAACATACGGTAGAGTCTTTCTCACAACAGCACACACATTTTTTTCCTCGTTATAAGCAGGAATAAGAGCAATTATTCGCATTTAAACTCCTCAAAGTAATCAAAAAAGTGAAACCACTGGTCTGGATATTTTCTGATATAATTCTCCAGAATCGAAGCAAACTTTTGCACGTATTCCCTGACAAACTCATCTTCACTTTTTTTGTTATCAACAACAATTTCAGGTTCAAGAAATGCCTTATATTTTCCATCTGCAATCCTTATGGCGCAGCCAAAAACCGCTTTTGCTCCGGTTCTGTAAGTAAGCACAGCACCACCTTTAGGGAACGTTACACACCTATCAAAAAAATTCACCTTCACACCGTCTTTGTTGAGATCTCTATCACTTACAATAGTTGCAATCTCACCCCTTTTAAGTGCTTTATACACCCCAACTGCACCACCCCTAAACGGATGAACAAAAACGTTGCCTTTTCTTCTCACCTCTTCGTACAGTTTTTCCGTTTTTTCATCAGGTTGAGGAAGTCCTATGCCATGTGCCTTATATCCCATATAGCCAACAATGAATCCTGCAACTTCCCAATTTCCTATGTGTGCCGTTGAAACCATCACTCCTTTACCAGATGATGCAAGTTCTTTCATTTTTTTATCCACGCCGTTGAGATCCACAAAATCTTTCCAATTATCCTCGTTCCAGGTAAATAGCAAAAAATAATCAGTGATGTTCAATGCGAAGTTTTCATACAATCTCAGCGCCGTTTTCTTAATTTCTCTCTCGCTCTTCCCCTTCATTATAATACGGAGCGTTTTGTGAACGTTCCTTCTTTTTGCTGTAAAAAATATATAATCCAGAAATGCAAGCGCCCTCGCAATAGCGTAGGACACCCGCCTTGGAAAATGCAACGCAATAAAAATACCTACTCTGTACCAAAAATAAAGCATTAACGTTTCTTAAAAGCAGGATGCGTAGAAAGATATTCGAACTTCGTTCTGGAGAAGTTCGGAATGTAACTATATTTGGGAAGAAGTGTAGTGTACCTCAGAAACTCCTTTACAATTTCCCCCCTTGTGCCGCTTCCTAATAGATGGAACGCAAGAGAATTTCTCAGAACAGCAGGCGTTACACTTTTTCCCAATCCAGCCTCTTCTGCACGCTTTTGCACAGCAATATAAACCGTCTGTCTCGTTATCTTCTCTCCCCTTATGTTGATAAAGAGAAATTTATTTTGATACTTTTTTATGCCAGCCTTTTTAAGGATTTTGTCTCTGTAAACAAGATACTCCTTTAATGCAGGAACAATTTTTTTACTGAACGGTATAACCTTTTTGTTCTCACCCGTTCCAAGCACGTACGTAGCATCATCAAGGTTTAGTTTATTTACCTTTGCCTCAGCAATCTCAGAAGCACGGAATCCAGTTTCATAAATAAAGAGAATCATCGCTTTATCTCTTGAATCAATAAAATTTCCGCCTTTAAGGGAACGGAACAGCCTTGAAATTTCTCTTATTGTAAGTGCTTGAGGCTCTTTGTTCCCGGTATTTTCATGCTTTACATTCTTAAAAGGATTTTCTCCTTTGCTTATGCCCGACTCCCTCAAGTAATCATAAAATTTCCTCAAAGAGGAAAGATTTCGCATTATGCTACGGTCTTTCAGGCTTTTTTTAAGTTCCTCATAATACTTAACCGCAATGTTTTCATTTACGTCTATCGCATTTTTAATGTTATTCCCACGGAGATAGTTCAAAAATTTCTCCACATCTTTTACATAGGCATCTGCTGTATGCCTTGAAAACTTTTTGTTCTTTCCGAGATAGTCGGAAAATTCCTTTTTCTGCTTACTTAATTTATCTCTCATAACCCCTTACCTTCCATAATAATAATCCTATAAATGTTTTTCCATCTTTAATTTTGCCAGAAAATAAATAATCGTTAACTTCATTTATAGGTAATCTAAATATACGCAAAACTTCGCCTTCGTCAAGATGTACAGAACCCTTTTCAAATTTATCCGCATAAAAAAGATAAATTTTTTCGTCTGTAAACCCTGGGCTTGTGTAAAATTCTGCAACTTTTTCTATATTTACTGCCTTTAACCCTGTTTCCTCTTCAAGTTCTCTTACTGCAGCATGCTCTGGCGTTTCACCTTGATCAATTCTTCCTGCAGGAATTTCAATAAGTGTTTCTTCCACTGATGGTCTGAACTGTTTAATTAAAACAAGTTCACCACCATCAACAGCAACAATCGCAGCCGCATTTCCGTTATAACTTGCAGTTTCCCTTTCCCAGACAGTTCCATCTTCATGCTTTACAATCCTTCTATAAATAGAAAGGAGTTTGCCTTTAAAAATCCTCTCTTTCTTTAAAATCTCCATCAATGGCTCCTTATTATATCTTTCATCTTCAATAACCGTGCAATGTTTTCCCTATCCATCTCTTCAAGTTTGTTTGTTATATACTTTATCGTTTCTTCAAGATCAGGAATCATTATATACTCCAATGCGTTTACTCTTCTCCTCGTCTTTGCAATTTCACCAGCAACAAGGTAAAGTTCTTCTTCTATATATGAGAGTTCAACCATTTCAGCAATAACTTTACGCATTCTTTCGAAACTTTTGTCAAGTAGAGGATTTGTAATGGTAAGAGGATAGGCAAACGGAATTCCAGACTCCTTCACTGTAAATACCGGATATCTCACGTTCATTACGGATTTTTCGTGCGATTCAATTTCAAGTTTATAGTTGCCACCAAGGAGTAAGGCATCGGTTTCTTCATCGGAAATTCCAGCAGTTGCCATATAAAACTCCCTCTGCACTTCAATGAATTCCTCGTCCAATTCTTTCCTTTTACGGATATATTCATGCGCAACTTCAAGAAAGTTTCTCATTAAGCCTTCAAGTTTTTCTTTCAAAAGTTTGTGCCCTTTTTTTGCAAGCACATAGCGGCTTTTAAGCCGCAGGAGTTCCATTCGGGTAGGATTAACGTTTAGAAGCATCCGCTTTTTCCTCTCCCTTCAAATACCGTTTAAGATATTTTTCAATAAACGCAGGTCTTATTCTCTTTAACTCCTCAACAGGAATTATTGAAAGAAGTTTCCATCCAATATCCAGTGTTTCCTCAATTGATCTATCTTCATACGGACCTTGCTTTACAAACTCCTGTTCAAACCTATCTGCAAACTTCACGAAAATAAGATCCGTTTTTGTTAATGCGCTTTCACCAAGCACCGTTGCAAGTTCTCTTGCTTCCCTTCCCCTTGCGTACGCTGCGAATAACTGGTTCAAAACATCTGAATGGTCTTCCCTTGTTTTACCTTTGCCAATTCCCTTATCCTTTAAACGGGAAAGAGATGGAAGAACGTCAATTGGAGGATAAATTGCCTGCTGGTAAAGATTCCTTGAAAGGAATATCTGGCCTTCAGTTATATACCCCGTTAAGTCCGGTATAGGATGAGTTTTATCGTCTTCTGGCATGGTAAGAATCGGAATTTGTGTAATAGAGCCTTTTTTCCCTTTAATTCTTCCCGCTCTTTCATACATTGTTGCAAGGTCTGTGTACATATAGCCCGGATAACCTCTTCTGCCAGGAACTTCTTTACGTGCAGCAGAAATCTCTCTTAATGCCTCACAGTAGTTTGTCATATCGGTGAGAATTACAAGCACGTGCATATCCAGATCAAACGCAAGGTACTCAGCAACGGTTAATGCAAAACGTGGTGTTGCAATCCTTTCAATAACCGGATCGTCTCCAAGGTTAATAAACATAACAGAACGTTCCAATGCACCGGTTTCCTTAAAATCATTTATAAAGTAGTTTGCCTCTTCAAAGGTAACGCCCATTGCAGCAAAAACAACTGCAAATTTTTCACCTTCGCCACGCACCTTTGCCTGTCTTGCAATTTGTGCAGCAATCTGTGCATGTGGAAGTCCAGAACCTGAAAATATCGGAAGTTTCTGTCCTCTTACAAGGGTGTTTAAACCATCAATTGCAGAAATTCCAGTCTGGATAAACTCAGAAGGATAATTTCTTGCGTACGGATTCATAGGTACACCGTTTATGTCAGACTTTTTTTCAGGTATCACTGGTGGATGTCCATCAATTGGATTTCCAGAACCATCAAAGATCCTTCCGAGAATTGACGGAGCAAGACCTATTTCAACACCTCTGCCAAGAAATTTAACCTTGGTATCACCAAGATTTAATCCAGAAGTTCCTTCAAATACCTGAATAAGTGCCCTGTCTCTATTGATTTCGAGAACCTGTCCTCTCTTTATAGAGCCATCTGCTGCTTTTATCTCAACAAGTTCTCCGTATGTAGCCCTCTCCACACTGTCAACAACTATTAAAGGGCCTGCAATATTCCTCGTTGTAATGTATTCCCTAGCCATTTTGCACCTCTTTTATAAGAGATTCGAATTGTTCTTGCATTTTTTTCTCTATCTCATCAAACTTTTCCAGATTGTTTTCAGGTATCAGTTTAGCCCTCGAAATATCTACCCTAACAGGAAGTTCAACGATCCTGTCTAAATCCACTCCTTTTCCCAGCGCTTCTTTTGCATAAAGATAGAACAGATGAATCAACTTCATCATTCTGTACTGTTTTTTCAAAGATGTAAATGTGTCTTCATCCATAAATGCATTCTGCTGGAGGAAGTCTTCCCTTATGGAGCGTGCCGTTTCCATAATAAGTCTGTCTGAAGGCGAAAGTGCATCAATACCGACCAGCCTTACCATTTCCTGAAGTTCCGCTTCTCTTCTCAATATACGCATCGCTTCTTTTCTCATCTCAATCCAGTCTTCGCCCATTTCCTTTCTGTAAAAATCCGCAAGCGAATCTGCATAAAGCGAATAACTTCTCAACCAGTGAATTGAAGGAAAATGTCTTGCATAAGCAAGTTGAGCATCAAGCGACCAGAACACACGAACAGTTCTCAATGTTGCCTGAACGACAGGATCAGAAAGATCTCCGCCTGGAGGCGAAACCGCACCTATAACACTCAATGTGGCTTCTTTTTCTTTACTTCCAAGAACGATTACTCTACCTGCACGTTCATAAAATGAGGAAATTCTGGAAGCAAGATACGCAGGATAACCCTCTTCTCCGGGCATCTCTTCAAGCCTTCCAGACATCTCTCTCATTGCTTCTGCCCATCTCGAAGTGGAATCAGCCATAAGCGCCACACTGTATCCCATATCTCTAAAATACTCACCCATCGTAATTCCAGTGAATACAGATGCTTCCCTTGCAGCAACAGGCATATTCGAAGTATTTGCAATCAAAATTGTTCTTTCCATAAGTGGTCTTCCAGATCTTGGATCCTTTAATTCCGGAAATTCTGTAAGTACATCCGTCATTTCGTTTCCACGTTCACCACAACCAATAAAGATAATAATATCCGCATCCGACCACTTGGAAAGTTGGTGCTGAATGACCGTTTTCCCGCTTCCAAATGGACCAGGAACACACGCAGTACCCCCTTTTGCAATCGGGAAGAACGCATCTATAACTCTTTGGCCTGTTATTAAAGGCCTGACAGGTGGCAGTTTTTTAACATAAGGTCTGCCAATTCTCACAGGCCATTTTTGATACATCTTAATATCTTTTACACCGTCAGCAGTTTTAACTTTTGCAATAACATCTTCAACCACGTAATCCCCTTCGTCAACAATCTCCTCAATTGTTCCAGAAATGCCAATTGGAACGAGGATTCTGTGGGTAATAGCAAGTGTTTCCTTTACTTCGCCAAGCACATCACCCTGAACAACTCTATCCCCTTTCTTAAAAAGAGGTTTGAAATGCCACTTCTTCGTTCTACTAAGCGCAGGCTCATACGAGCCACGCACGATAAAATCACCATATTTTTCCTTTAAAACATCAAGTGGCCTTTGAACTCCATCGTAAATTGAACCAATCATACCGGGGCCAAGTTCAACACTTAAAGGCATACCGGTAGAAAATACGGGATCACCCGGTCCTATGCCGCTTGTATCCTCGTAAACCTGAATTGAAGAAAGGTTGCCTTTAATTTCAATAATTTCGCCAAACAGCCTTTTTTCACTTACATAAACCATTTCATACATTCTGGCACCGGGAATATCCTCGGCAATCACAAGAGGGCCCGCTACCTTTACTATTGTTCCTGTTCTTTCTTCCATAACAACACCCCTATTCATTTTTTGAAAGAATGTCTATACCAACCGCTCGTTCAACGGACTTTCTTATCCATTGGATACCGAGCTGTTCGTGTTTGGCAGGCGAAGGTAAAACGAAAATAACAGGAAATACATCTGTTTTCTCCTGTATAAATTCGCTTAAACCACCTGCAAGTTCCTCCGTTGTTATCACTATATCAAAACTCTTTTTCTTATAAATCTCTAAAATCTTATCCTTCGCTTCTTCTTCATTGCTTGCAGGAAAAACTGAAAAATCGAAACTCCTGAAAAGATATCCAAGTTTTTTATTTCCAACAAATGCAACCCTACTCATAATTAGCACTCACCTTTCCAAGAATTTCCCTTCCACTTATTCCGTTTCCCTTTCCGCTCAAAATCATTGCCAGTTCAGTAACCTCTTTTTGAAGGCGTTTAAGATACACAAATACTACTTCTATTCCGACATTCATAAACCGCCCTGTCTCTAAAATTTTGCTTATCTCCGTTTCAAAAATAGTGTTATCAATTGACAGCACTTCACCCTTTACAAAATCAACGAAACCATCTTTGTCTTTCACGGAGAGAAGTCTTTTAGCAAGAGGGTATTCCGCAAGCAAACTTCCAAGTTTTTCAAGAGTTTGCTTTAAAGATGCATCATCAACAAGCGAAGAACCAACAAACCCTAATAACCGCACAAGAATCTCGCGCAAGCATTTTTTTGCATAAGTGTCATAATAGTTTTCTATAAGTTGCGATTTCGTTAAGTGCGCAGAATCTATGAGAAATTTAATTCTGTATATATCCAGTAAAATGCCTACTTCAAGCGGGTTTTCTTTTCTTAAAACCATCTCTGAGTAAACGTCTCTGAACACAAGCGGAAATTCACCAGAACCACCGTTTACAAATTTGTATAAAGCGGTAAACAGTTCACTTTCTTCACCTATGCCGATAAGCGCCCATCTCTTAATTTTCAAAAAGATCGTTTTTTCCCTGAAAAATGAGTTTATAAAACCTGGGGAAACAAACTTTTCCATCTCAGTAAGTTCAGAATCAAACCTCGAAAAAATAGATTCTGTTAATTCAGAAAATGTATCACCGCTCAAAAATGCTTTGTACGGTGTTTCCGAAAGTGCTGCCTTTACATCATGAAGAGTTTTACCAGAAGAAATTCTCTCCACCACTTCTCTTGAAAGTAAACCGTTTTCAAGAACTTTTATTCTACCCGAGATATAATTGTAAAATTCTGGTGGCTTAACGTCGATTAAAAATTCCTTCCTCATTTTTCATCACCAAAAAGTTGTTTCGCAGTTTCAATTTCTGACCTTTCCCGTTCATCATTCACAAGAGTTTCAAATGAATCATCTATTTCAACTTCATTGCCTCTTATGATGCACCCTCCCTTTATTTCTGCAATTTTGTTAGAAAGTTTTACCTTTCTTTCCTTTCCAATTTTCTTATTAATTCTTTCAATAAGACTCTTGCTGAACAATTTTTTATCCTTTTCGTTCAAAATAATTTCCGATTCTCCCACAGGTGCATCTTTCACAATAAGATTTTCAAGAAATTTTAAGTAATCATCTTTTTTCATCGAGGTGAGTTTTTCCATTACACGCTCAAACACATCATCAATAAACTTTCTCTTAACTTCAAGTATTTTCCTGTCGGCAAGGAGTTTTTCTTGATCTATCTTTCTTTTTAACTCATTTTCAATCTTCCGAACTGCCTTTTCGAAACGTTCATCAAACTCCTTGCGTTTCTCTTCCAAAAAAATATTTTTCTCTTTTTCAATTTCTGCTTTCGCACGGGAAAGAATTTCCTCTGCTTCTTTCTCCGCCTTTAAAAGAATTTTTTCTTTTACCTTATCTATACTCATAATATTAGAATGGCTTTGCTCCCACCCAGAGTATTACAAGAACTGCAACAAGAAGTGCCAAAACAGCATACATCTCGACAAGTCCGGGAAGAAGAATTGCACGTCCACTTTCCTCTGGATGCTTTCCCGTAAGATCGATTGAACCAAGTGCAGATTGCCCCTGAGCAATTGCACTTTTAAGTTGAACCAATCCAACAAAAATTCCCATTACAAGAATTGTGAGCCCCTGACCAAGTGAGGCTTCCGGCTTTCCACTGGTGAAACCGAACTGCTGCATTATGAGGAATGCAACAACAAATGCATAAAAGCCCTGCGTACCAGGAAGAGACATAAGAACAAGTAATTTTCCGAAAAGTTCTGGTTTTTCGGAAAGCACGCCTGCAGAGTGCGAAGTTGTCATACCAATTGCAATTGCAGATCCAATACCTCCAAGTGCAGCAACAATTACTGCTCCGGCAGCCACCCACAAAGGGCCATTACTGAGAGTCTGTAAACCGATGTTTCCCATTAGTTTTTACCTCCTTCATTTTTGGAAACGATTCTTATATTTTTAAATTCCAAACCGAGCGGTTTGAACTCACCGCCTCCGATATCATAAAACCTCCCAAAAAATTCAAGGAAGTTCAATCGTATGGAATGAACGAATGCACCAAGGCTATTCATAAGGAACGTGAGAGAGTGCCCAAACAAAAGCAAAAGAAGTGTGACAAAGATGCCCAGCGTTCCAAACAAACCACCTATAAGTTTACTTACAAGGTTGAATGAGGAAGCAAGAATAGATGTACTCAAACCAAGAACGAACAACCTTGAATAAGAAAGTGCATCACCTAAAAAACTTGTTATACCGTATGAACTCCTTATTCCGTAAATGTTAACAAGTGCAGCAACAGGTTTAAACATAGGTTGTCTTATGGAAATCCAACCACCAATCAAAAGTAATAAGGTGCCAACTCCAAGCATCGTATAAGTTATGAGTTTAAGTTGAGGATACTGTCCAATGAAGAATAGAAGAATAATGGACGGAATAAACAAAAGCCAGCCGATCCCGTTGAATATGCCTTCTGCATATTCCTTTCTCCTGAAACGAATCACTATGTTAAGGAGAATTCCAAACAGTTGAACAAGAACACCAAGAGAAATAGCAAAAGTGAGAAACTGAATTGAGCCAGTGGAGGATTCTGGGTCTATCATTCTTATTTTTTCAAGAAATGCCGTTATACTTGAATGTGGGAAATACGTGGGAAAGAAATTTCCTCCCACTGAACCTGTTAAAAGCCCCACAATAATCGTTACGCTACCTGCATATAAGAACACTCTGAAAAAGTTTTCAACACCCCTGTTTCCACGGTATCTTCTCAAAAAATAGAGACTTCCAAGAACGAGCAGTAAACCGTAAAATGCATCACCTAATGCAATTCCAAAAAACATAGAGAACAAGATCGTGATTATGGGCGTTGGATCAAGAGTAAAATAAGAAGGCAAACCAAACATCTTTGTAAGCATTTCAAATGCCCTGAAAAATTCGTTATTCCGAAGCGAAACAGGAACAGCATCGTATACCTCTGGTTCAGAAAGCACAACTGCACAATCAAACTTTTCCTCTAAACTGGAAAGTTTATCGCTATCCCGCTCACGCACAAATCCTCTTATCAAAGTAACTCTTTTGCTCTCAACTGCCTTAGAAACCGATTTGTTCCTCCGTTCAAGTGATTCATAATAATCTTGCAAAGCAAGAATAACAGGCCTATCCTTCTTATAAATATCTTCAAATTTGGAGCGTATGATCTCTTTCTCCTTTGCAATCTGGTTTAAAAGTGTGGAAATCCGCTCCGCCTCTTCTTCAGCAAAACCAGAAAATGTTTCAGGTATCTGGATTTTTTCAATGCCGTATTTCTTAGCAATTTTCAAAATCTCACTCTCGTCTTCCTTCAGATAGAGAAGGATAAACATTACTTTTCCGCCGGGAAGTTTTCCAAACTTCTCAATGTATGCATTGTCAAGAACTGACTTTTCCTCAAACGTCATTGAAACATACTTTTTATAGGTAAGCACACCTATAAATGATTCTGTTTGTTTTGTACCATGCAGAACGGCAAATTCAAACGGAAAACCTTCAAGATATGATAAAATTTTCTTTTCCTCTATCAAATTGTTTTCTTTTTCGTTGAGTTTTGAAAACCTCTCAAACATCGATGAGACAGTTTCGTAAGTCTTGTTCAAATTATATTTTGAAATAATTTTTTTAAATTCGTCATCTGTGAACTTCAAATCTTCGACAAGAAAAGACTCTATAAGCCCCTTTTTGCCAAGCCCCATCTGGGAAAACATTGCAAGAATCCCATCTATTCCGGAAAGTTCATCAGATACCGTTTCAGAAGGTACTGGATGTTTGAAAAATTTCTCTCCATCTTCAACAAATTCAGTTTTTACAGAATCAATGTGCATCACGTTGAGTTCGTAAAGTTCTTTTAAAAGAACTTCCTTGTTTTCCCTGGGGCAAACGATATGAACCTTTTTAAGTTTCTCGATTGCCATAATTAAAGTTTTACTCCTCCAAGAATCCTTTCTGCAATTTTATCTGCAATTTCAGAAACTCTCTTCTCTGCTTTTTTAGAAAGAACATCAACCGTCTTTTCTCCCCCTTCACGGATAAGTTTTATTTCCTGTTGAAATTTTTCTTCTGCTCTTTTTCTCTCTGCTTCAATTTTTTGTTGCAACTCCTCTTTAAGATTTTTAACAATTTCTGCTTTCTCATTCTCCAGCATATCTTTCAGTTTTTCCGCTTCTTTCTTTGCGTTCTCAACCTTTTCTTCTCCCGCCTGTTCGGCGTCCCTTATCAGAGTAAGCAAATTTCTTTCAATCATTTGCGGCCTCCCTTTATCACTCTAACATAAATTTTTTCACCATCTTCTATTGCCCCTTGAATCATTCCGCCTTTTCTGTACATTGTTTTAATAAAAGAGATTGCATCAGAATCAATTTCCATTCCGGGTGCAAGTATAGGAATGCCGGGGGGATACGGTGCAACAATTCCCCAACTGACCATACCTTTTGTTTCTGACAATTCCTTTATTTCGTAATCCATATTAAATGCGTCATTAGGAGAAAATACCTGCCTTCCTGCCACGGGGAAAGGAGGCATTTTTTCACGTTTCTTTGTTTTCCTTTTTTCAGCCTTTTTTAAAACCTTAACAAGCGAATCAATATCGCTCTTTCTGTTGCCTATTGTAATAAATAACAGGATATTTTGCAAATCAGAAAGTTCTATTTCTATTCCGTTTTCATTTAAAAAAGATTCAAACGCAAAACCGCTAAAACCAAGGTTTTCTACATTTATTGTGAGTTTTATTGGATCAAATGCAGAAATATCATTTCCATTGATAACTCTCTCATTAACAATTCGGTAATCTGGAAGTGAAGAAATTTTCTCTCGCGCATAATTTGAAATTTCTATCGCCCTATCCCAGAGTTCCTTTCCATGAAGCGCCATTTCTCTGCGTACAACATCAAGAAAAGTCATAAATATGTAAGAAGGACTTGAAGTTTCAATTACGGCAAGCGACTGTTCAACTGCATCAGCGTTTATTTTATCAGAAACAATATGCAACAGCGATGTTTGTGTTAGTGTAGGAAGTGTTTTATGAGCACTTTGCACAACCATATCTGCACCGTAGTATATCGCAGACTCAGGAAATTTATCGTTGAATGGAAAGTGTGCTCCATGCGCTTCATCAACAAGGGCAAACATACCGTATTTATGAACAATGTCAATCATTTTTTTAATGTTACCCTGAAATCCGTAATAGTTAGGAGTTGTGATAAGCACAGCCTTTGCATCTCTATTTTTCTTTATCGTTTCTTCCAGCGCCTCCGGGGTTAAATTTGTGATGATGCCAAATTCCTCATTAAACTCTGGATGGACAAAAACAGGGTTTGCACCGGATACAATAATACCTCCAATAACAGATCTATGGGAGTTTCTACCCACAATAATTTTTTCACCTTCCTTGCATGTTGCAAGGATCATTGCATGCACACCAGCAGTGGTTCCATTAACAAGGAAAAACGTCCTTTTAACTTTGTATAAATCCGCAGCAAGAGATTCGGCTTCTTTGATAACCCCACGTGCGTGATGAAGATAGTCAAGTCCTGAAACTTCTGTAAGATCAAAATCAAAAAAATCTTTTCCAAAAATGCGTTTAAGAGAAACGGGCGCTCCTCTCCCCTGTGAATGCCCGGGCATATGGAACGGGACCATTTCTTTCTTGATATATTTCTTAACTGCCTCGTAGAGAGGCGCTTTGCTCTGATCCAAAAACCCCTCCTATCCAAAATGGTCGGGATGGTGGGATTTGAACCCACGACCTCTTAGTCCCGAACCAAGCGCTCTACCAAGCTGAGCCACATCCCGCAAAATAGTGTTCTCTATAAAAAGTGGTCGGGGCGAGAAGATTCGAACTTCCGACCCCCTGCACCCCATGCAGGTGCGCTAACCAAACTACGCCACGCCCCGACGGATTTATTATAACGATATTCGTTTGTATTGCAATAGTAACAAAAAATTTCGGATGTTAGGCTTCGCTTTCGGAAATTTCCTTTTCAAATGCTTTGTCTGGTTCAGGAGGAAGAAGTTCATCAGGAAGTGAAAAGAACGAAACAATCTCCATAATATATCCAATGAAATAAAGCACAAGTCCCACGAGGACAATAGAAGTTATAGCACCCCAAAACATCAAATTTCCAGCAGTTTTAAATGAATCCACATGCGTTTCGTTGCTCACTTCGATAAAACTCTTTTTGATAAAATACGCAGAAACAATAAGAATGCCAATGAAAATAATTGCCATCAAAATTAGCATTGCATAACTTCCAGAGCCTCCATTTGTAGCAGATGGAATGAGTGCAAGACTAAAAATTGAAACTATAAATAAAATTGTCGCCGCAACACCAAACACAACAGATATAAGATAGTAATTAAATATCTTCTTGTTGCCAGTTTTCTTTGATATTCCATACATTGCAATAACAACAAGCACCCATCCCACAAAATTTACATAAGGAACAAGCGTAAGTATGGAACCTACTCCACCTAATATTCTAATTGTTTTCCAATCCATCATACCCTCCTTTATTTTTTTAAATTATACAGATTTTTACAAATCTTGAAAAATTCTCGCCTGCGAAACACCCGGAGCAGAAAGTTTCAAGTCAAGAAAATAACCAAACGGCGTTTGCTCCACCTGAAAACCAACATTTTTTAATCGTTTTTCAGCCTTATCTAAAATTTCCTTTGTGATTTTTGGTTCTGCCTTGCTTAAAGAGAGATGGGCAAACGAATGCAATAGAACGTTTTTTGTTTTGTTCTTTCCAGCAGCCCATTTAATACTCTTTATTAATTTTTTAACTTTTTTTGAAACCTCTTCCTCGTCTTCTTTTTCTACCTGAACAAAAGCGACAAGAACATCGTTGAAAGTCTTGCTGCCTGAAGCATCTTCAAAATCTTGAAGCGTCTTTGTCGTAACAGTATAAGAGAATTCATCTGCAAAAAGCATTAAAACCTTCATATTTTCCTCCTCATTAAAACAATGTGTTTTCATCACCAAGGCGAATGTACCGCTTTGCAGTGGGAGTTGCCACTCTACCTTTTGACGTTCTCACAACAAAATTAATTTTCATAAGATATGGCTCTATAATATCCTCAATTGTTCCTTTATCTTCGCCCATTGCCGTAGAGAGTGCCTCAATTCCAACCGGGCCTCCCCTGAAATCGTTAACAAGTTTAGAAAGATATTTTCTATCAAGATCGTTCAACCCGTACTTATCTATTCTCAAACTTTCACACGCTTCCATTACCGTTTCACTGTCAATTTTTTCCTTGCCTCTTACTTCTGCAAAATCCCTCACTCGCCTCAAAAGTTGAATTGCAATTCTTGGAACACCTCTTGAACGCTCTCCTATGAGAAATGCTGCATCTTGAGTTATACCAATGTTCAAAATCTTACTGTCCCTTAAAACAATATCTCTTAATTCTTCCGCAGTGTAAAGTTCAAGATGATAAATAATACCAAACCTATCTCTCAAAGGCGGAGAAATAAGCCCAAACCTCGTTGTTGCGCCAATCAGAGTAAATGGGTTTAAATTCAACACAACTGTATGTGCAGAACGTTTCGAACCTGCAACAATTGGAAGTTTAAAATCCTCCATTGCAGAGTAAAGCACTTCTTCCACAGCCTTTGGCAAACGGTGAATTTCGTCAATGAAGAGAATGTCTCCTTTTGAAAGCCCTATAAGTATTGAAGCAAGATCTCCAACCTTTTCAATTGCAGGGCCAGTTGTGTGCTTTATCTCTACACCAAGTTCGTTTGCAATAATTCCAGAAAGAGTTGTCTTACCAAGCCCCGGCGGTCCATAAAAAAGTGTGTGGTCAAGCGTGGCACCTCTTGACTTTGCAGAATCAATAAACACCTTGAGACTACTTTTAATCTTATCTTGCCCAATAAAATCAGAGATTCTTAAAGGTCGGATTGAATTATTCTGCATTGCTCAACTCTTTTATTGCCCTCTTTACTAATTCTTCAACTGTTCCTTTATCACCAATATTTTTTAACACCCTGGTAATTTCATCCTGCCTGTATCCAAGGGAAACCAGCGCAGAGCGAACGATTTTGAGTTTTTCGCTTTCTACCTTTTTTCTTTCTTCCTTGATTTCTCCCCCAAGTTCCATTACAATTCTCTTTGCAGTTTTCTCACCAATCCCGGGAACCGATTTAAACGCCCTGTAATCACCACTTTCAACAACTGAGACAAATTTTTCACCAGGGAACACTCTAAAAATTCCCATTGCAGTTCTCGCACCAATCCCGTTTACCTTTTTTATAACAAGAGAGAAAAGTTCCTTTTCAGATTTAGTTTCAAACCCATAAAAACTTATTTCGTTCTCTTTTATACTTTCATAAATATAAAACGTGTAGGATTGGGAAATGCGAAACTTTTCGGGGTGTGGAACAAAAATTTCAAAGCCCACACCACCAGTGAAAACAATCACCGAATTTTCCGTAATCTCCCTTATCTCTCCTTCGAGAATTGCAATCATCAGCGTACAACCTCAATATACGGAAGTGTGTAAATGTGGCAGAGCGCAAGTGCAATACCATCTGCAGCATCGTCAGGTGTGGGTTTTCGTTTCATTTTCAAAATATTTTGAACTGCGAACTGCACCTCTCTTTTTGATGCCCTACCTGTCCCTATCAATGCCTTTTTTGCTTCAAGTGGAGTGTATTCAAAAACCTCCTTTTTTCTCTGAGAAACCACAAGCATTGCAACTCCACGCGCCTCACTAACATTCACAACCGTTTTCAAATTGGTGTTAAAAAAAATCTTCTCAATTGCAACGTGATTAATATCGAATTCATCAAAAATTTCATTCAGTTCAACATAAATTCGTTGAAGCCTTTGAGGAACATTCTCCTTTGCAGGCGTCTTTATTACTCCATATTTAACAACAAAAAGGTTGCTTCCGTCTTTTTCAATAATGCCAAAACCGGTGCTTGCAAGCCCAGGATCTATACCAAGAACGGTAAGCATTCTAACCTAATTTTTCAGTAATCTTTTTGAGTTCTTCGTCGTCTATATCGTAATTTGTGTAGTAGTCCTGAACGTCATCGTGATCTTCCAATGCATCACAGAGTTTTAAAACCTTTACTGCATCGTCTCCTGTAACCTTTACCGTTGTCTTTGGTTCAAGGACAACCTCAGCACTCTTGATTGAAAGCCCTGCTTCTTCAAGTTTTTTACGAACATCTTCAAGAGACTTCGGATCTGTGAAAACTGTGAACATACCGTCTTCTTCTTTCAGATCTTCACCACCAGCATCTGCAACGATCATAAACAAATCGTCAAAACTCATATCTGTTGGTTCAAGTTCAATTTCGCCCTTTGTTTCAAAATTCCAGGAAACTGAGCCACTTTCAGCAAGACTGCCACCATGGTTGGAAAGAAGCCTTCTTAACTCTGCAACGGTCCTGTTCTTGTTGTCCGTAGAAATTTTAAGTATAAAAGCAACCCCGGCAGGCCCATACGCTTCATACGTAACTTCCTCATACGAGACACCGGGAAGTTCACCTGTACCACGCATTATTGCCTTTTTGATGTTATCCGAAGGCATTCCCAACTTTTTCGCTTTTTCTATTGCATGGCGCAAACGAGAGTTTGTTTCAGGGTTTCCACCTCCCTGTTTTGCTGCAATAATGATTTCCTTTGTCAACTTGGTAAAGAGTTTCCCTCTTTTTGCATCCTGAGAACTCTTTCTTGCTTGAATGTTATGCCATTTTGAATGTCCTGACATTATAAAACCTCCTTGTTAGTTAAAAATTTTCCCACCATATCTAAAAAATACTGATGAACCCGTAAATCATTCCCAAGTTCAGGGTGAAACGCAGAAACAAGCACGTTGTTCTCACGTGCAAACACAATTCCTTCCGGAACTTCCGAAAGCACTTCCACACCTTTGCCCGGATTTTTACCAACAGGTGCACGAATAAAAATTGCATGAAAAGGCTTATCAAAGCCTTTTACTGAAAGATCAATTTCTTTACTGTCAACCTGTCTTCCAAACGCATTTCTAACAATTGTAATATGAATAAATCCAAATTTGAATTGATCAAATCCCTCAATTTCCGAAGAAAGAAGGATCATACCCGCACAAGTCCCATAGATAGGCATTCCTTCCGAGTGGCGTCTTCTAATAACATCTTCAAGTTCAAACGTTTTAATGAGCCTTCCCATCGTGGTGCTTTCACCACCAGGAATAACAAGCCCATCTATCCTTTCAATCTCTTCTCTTTTACGCACAGGAAACGCCTCAGCCCCTGCGCGTTTTAGCATATTTATATGTTCTGAAACAGCGCCTTGAAGCGCAAGCACACCTATTTTCATCTATTCACTCCTGAGTTGCATTTTATCCTTATCGGTAAGATCCCTTATATCTATTCCAGGCATTTCCTCACCGAGGTTTTCAGAAATCTTTGCCAAAATTTTCGGATCATCGTAATAAGTCGTTGCCGCAACAATCGCCTCTGCCCTCTTTTCAGGATTTGAAGATTTAAAAATACCAGAGCCAACAAATATTCCATCTGCTCCAAGTTGCATCATAAGAGACGCATCTGCTGGCGTTGCAATACCACCTGCTGCAAAATTCACAACTGGCAACCTGCCAAGTTCTTTGACTTCTTTGAGGAGGTCAAATGGAACTCTCAGTTCTTTTGCTTCAACGTACAATTCTTCATCTGGCATATTTTGAACCTTTCTTATTTCGTCCATAACAATTCTCATATGTCGCACTGCCTCCACGATATTGCCAGTTCCAGGTTCACCTTTCGTTCTTATCATTGCAGCACCTTCTGCAATTCTTCTCAATGCCTCACCAAGATTTCTTGCACCACAAACAAACGGCACCTTAAATTTCCATTTATCTATGTGATGCACCTCATCTGCAGGTGTAAGCACTTCGCTTTCATCAATAAAATCAATGCCTATTGCTTCAAGAATTTGCGCTTCAGCGAAATGTCCTATTCTGACTTTCGCCATAACAGGTATAGAAACTGCATTCATTATATCTTTAACGAGTTTTGGATCTGCCATTCTGGCAACTCCGCCCTCTTTCCTTATATCAGCAGGTATTCTTTCAAGTGCCATAACTGCAACAGCCCCTGCCGCTTCTGCAATTTTGGCCTGCTCAACAGTGGTAACATCCATTATTACCCCGCCTTTTAACATTTCGGCAAGGCCTCTCTTCACTTTAACTGTCCCGAATTTTTCTTCCATATACATACCTCCTCAACATACTATTGTATTATTTTCCTTGTAAAAATCAACATTCCGATCTTATTGTATCGCCTGCAACAAAGCCCGTCGAAAAAGCAGACTGCAAATTGTATCCTCCTGTAATTGCATCAAGATCCAGCAACTCACCCACAACAAAAAGGTTTTTATACATTTTTGAACGCATTGTTTTAGGATCAATCTCTTTCAAAGAAACCCCACCTTTCGTTACAATCGCATGCGCAAAACCTTCTGTGCCAATAACTGTAATCTCAAAATGTTTCATTACGTAAACCATTTTCTTTCGCTCTTCTCTCGTGATTTCATTGCACCGTTTTTCTCCGTTTATATTTACTCTGTTTAAAAATACAGGAACAAACCTAACAGGTAATAGGTTCTTTAAAACATTTTTCAATTTTTTCGTTCCGTTAGCAGAAAATTCTCTCAAAAATCGTGCATCAAGAATTTCCTCTGTTATTGCAGGTTTAAAGTCAATTTCCACTTTCACTTTTCCCTGAGAAAGAGTTGGAGCAATTTGAGAGGAAAGAGTTAAAACAATTGGGCCTGAAATTCCCTTTGAGGTAAAAACCATATCCCCAAAGTAAGAAACTTTTTTACTACCAATTTTGGCAGAAATCCTGACATTCCTCAGCGATAACCCCTCAAGGAATTTTCCAAAATTCTCTTTCGTGATAAGCGGGACAAGTGCAGGATAAAGCGGAGTTATTGTATGTCCAAGGTTTTTGAGTATTTTATATCCGTCGCCTGTTGTACCAAGCCCAGGAAAACTCTTACCGCCCATAGCCAGAACAAAATAATCTGCATGCTCCTCTGCACCGTTTGAAAACAGAGCAGAAACTATTTTACCATCTTTCTTTTTCAAAGATACAACAGGCAAAGATGTTTTCACTTCCACTCCGCGTTTTTCAAGTTCCCTTTTCAATGCATTTAAAACATCTTTGGAGTGATCGCTTTTTGGGAAAACTCTGTTTCCACGTTCAACTTTCGTTTCAACACCGATATTTCTCAAAAATGAAATCAAATCTGTATTGGAAAAAACAGAAAGAGAATGATACAAAAATTTTCCGTTTTTTCCGAATGCTTCAATTAAATCCTTAATTGATCCGGCATTTGTAACGTTGCAACGTCCTTTTCCAGAAACAAGAATTTTAAGGCCCGGTCTCTTCATCTTTTCAATGAGAACAACTTTGCAATTTCCTTCGGCTGATCTGAGTGCCGCCATAATTCCAGCAGCCCCTCCGCCGATTACCAAAACTTTTTTCACAGAAGGCATTATACAGGAAAAGCAATATTTAAAAAACAAATGCGAAAATCTCATTACGAGTAAAAATAAATACCTCATAAAATATAAGATAAAACCTATCTTTCTACGAACTTATACCGTTTGTTTGATGTTTTTTGAAAGGTTTAATTTGAGTGTGGAAAAGTTGAAAAATGAGAATGGGATAAATAGAGGATTTGTTGATTTATGATGTTAAAGGTTATAATTCAATAAACCCGCATTGTTTCGTTGTATGCATAAGAAATATTGATAAACACTTATTTAAAACATAGCCTTTATTTCCATTTTAACGGACAAAAACTATATTAAAGGTATTAGAACATATACAACATTAAAATCATCGAATATGGGGTGTTTACGCTTCACCTACGGTATAGTTTAATGGAT
>CAYXJW010000091.1:0-4298 GCA_964465465.1 uncultured Caldisericales bacterium | reverse complement strand
CTGTCTTACCGAGTGTTGCAAGCACTTTTGTGATTGCAGCGGTAAGAGTCGTTTTACCATGGTCAATGTGACCAATGGTACCGATGTTTACATGCGGTTTTGTTCTTTCAAATTTTTCTTTTGCCATGGTTACCTCCTTAATATGCTTAATTCCAAGCAATTTTCAAACATGGAGCCCACGACCAGGATTGAACTGGTGACCTCGTCCTTACCAAGGACGCGCTCTACCGACTGAGCTACATGGGCGCTAATATCAATAAAAAATGGTTGCGGGGGCTGGATTCGAACCAGCGACCTCCGGGTTATGAGCCCGACGAGCTACCTGGCTGCTCTACCCCGCAATCTCAAAGTGGAGCGGGAAACGGGGATCGAACCCGCGACAATCAGCTTGGAAGGCTGACGCTCTACCACTGAGCTATTCCCGCGCTGGTGGGCAGGGCTGGATTCGAACCAACGTAGGCATCCGCCAACAGATTTACAGTCTGTCGCCTTTAACCACTCGGCCACCTGCCCACTGCTTTCGTGGAGCCGACGAGCCGACTTGAACGGCTAACCTACTGATTACAAGTCAGTTGCTCTACCGATTGAGCTACGTCGGCATTCCGAATGTTATTATATTGACTAACTAACATTTGTCAAGAGTATTTTTTCAAATAAAGTTTGCACAGTTTAAAATTCACACCGCCATTAAACCTTCGATGAATACTAATTTTGGACATATCTTACATATATAGGTGGAAGGAAAAATGTACGGAGGTGAAAAAATGAAAGAAAACTGTTTCAGGGAAATGCAGGTACTTTACAAAATTCAGGATTTAGGAAGAGAGATAATAGAAAAAATTGAAACTGAAGAAAAACTTGGCAAATATCCGAAAAAACTTGCAGAGGAATTTTTAATTTACTTAGAACTCAAAAAGAGAATTCTTGAGAAATGCAAAATCACTTAACAGAAAAATACTCTTTGAGACGTTTTTTTATTCTCTGGAGGGCATTATCCACCGATTTGTATGAAATGTTCAATCGTTTTGCTATTTCACCAATTTTGTATCCCATTAGATACTCGTCAAGTACTTTTTTTTCAAGATTGGTAAGCGTGCCTTTAAAATTCTCTATGTCTTCTTTAAAAAGAATTAAATCCTCCCAGAGAAAATCCTCTCCTTTGTACGGAGGTATGGGCGCATTTGATATACGTTTCTTCTTTCTCAAGTAATCAAATATTGCATTCTTCACTGATATATAAGCAAGGTCTTCAAATCTCTTCTTTTTACTCGTATCGAACCCATAAACTGCACGTTGCAAACCTATGAGCCCTTCTATATATAAATCTTCTCTATCCTCACGAGTAAGAGCCATTGAATAATAACGCACAATATCTTTTACGAACTGGGAATACCTGTGAAGCAAAACGTTCATTGCTTCTCTATCACCATCCTGGGCTTTTTTGATTAATTCTTCAATATTCTCCATTCTTCCACTTTTCTTCCAGTATTCTAAAAACCATAATCCCTGCAGCAACCGAAGCATTTAAAGAATTTACTCTTCCCCTCATCGGAATTGTTACAATATAATCGCACTTTTTCAAAAGTCCTTCACGAATCCCTTCACCTTCATTTCCAATAACAACTGCAAATGGAACATTTCTATAATCTACCTCATAGTACGATGTATTTGCGTTCGGAGTAGTTCCAACAACCCAAACATTTTGAGACTTTAGATATTCAACAGCCTGCGATAAATTTGCTACTTTAACAACTTTAACGTGAAATACTGCACCAGATGAAACTGACATTACAGTCTCTGTAATATCCACTGCATTTTTATCAGGAATGATTACTCCAGAAACACCAGCACACTCAGCACTCCTTATAATTGCACCGAGATTCTGCGGATCCTGAATTCTATCAAGAATAAGGAAAATGGAATTCTTTTTAATCTTCAAATCTTCAAGAGTGTAGTATATATATTTTTCACCAACACCAACAACACCCTGTGGGTTCAACTGGTGAAACCTTCTTCTGAACCAACTCTCATCTCTGTATAAAATCTGCACATTTTGTTTCTTCGCAAGGCGAAAAATGTTTTTCATAATAGCATCATGAGATTTTCCTTTGTCGAAAACAACTACTCTCACAGGATACTGAGCCCTAAGCGCTTCAAGAACAGGCCTTTTCCCAACAATAAAAACTTCTTTACGGCTATTTTCTTTCATCTGTCATCACCAATTTGTACTTCGTTCCATCTTTTGAATCTTCAAGGACAACACCGATTTTTTTCAATTCGTCTCTTATAAGATCAGAAATATCAAACCTCTTCTGCTTTCTAAATTCAAAACGGATACCAAGCAACTGTTTTAAAATTTCTGGTGCATCTGCTTCCTTTGAAATTCCAGAAAGTTTTTCTGAAAGTTCGCTATTTTTCATTAAATTTTCCAAAACCCGGAGCAAGTCATCTTTGAAAGAAAGGTTAATTGTTTCCCTTTTTTGCCCAATTCTCTCAAACCCAAGAACAGAAAATATATCGCTCAAAAGTGCGTTAATTTTTTTTGCAGAATTTGAAGAGAGGGAGAGGATATTTGCATTGGAGAATTTAAAAATTTCAAATAGAAGCGCAAGAACGTTCGCCGTATTGAAATCACTATCCATTGCATCTTCAAAGCCTTTTCTCCATTGTGCAATTTTGCTATCTTCTATTTCAGCACCACTCTTATTTAACTCTGCAAGTTCATTGAGTTTTATTTTGCTTTCGTTAAAGTATTCATAGTTTTTCCTTGCCTGTTCTAAACTCTCCATATCAAAGTTTAGAGGTTTATGATAAGAAATCGTTATTAAATAAAGGCGGATCACTTCCCCATCGTACCGTTTCAAAAGTTCACTCATAGTAAAGAAATTTTTCAAAGATTTGCTCATCTTCTCCTTGTTCACAACAACCATTCCATTGTGTAGCCAGTACCTTACAAATGGTTTTTCCCCGGTATATGCCTCAGATTGAGCAATTTCATTTTCATGATGTGGAAATATTAAGTCTTCACCACCACCATGAATGTCAAAACCGTTTCCAAGATATTTCAAACTCATTGCAGAGCATTCTATATGCCAACCAGGTCTCCCTTTACCCCACGAGCTGTCCCATGAAGGCTCTCCGGGTTTTGCCTTTTTCCATAGAGCAAAATCAAGTGGATCCTTTTTTTCTGGATTTACCTCTATACGCGCCCCTTTACGCAATTCCTCAACACTTCTGTGAGATAGTTTTCCGTACTCTTTAAACTTTCTCACTTCGTAATAAACACCGTCAGAAATTTCATAGGCATATCCCTTTTCTTCCAGTGTTTTCACTATTTCTATTATCTTATCAATCTCCTCAGTTGCTCTTGGATACTTCCACAACCGCTTAACATTCAGTGCATCAATGTTTTCCAGATAAATAGCAGCATACTTTTCTGCAAGATCTTTGTAAAAAATGCCAAGTTCATTGGATCTTCTAATTATTTTATCGTCTATATCTGTGAAATTTGAAATATGAAAAACCTCATATCCCTTATATTCCAGATACCTATGGATCACATCATAAACAACCGCTGCTCTACCATGCCCAATGTGGGGATAGTCATACGGTGTAACACCACAGACATACATATAAACTTTACCCGGTTCACGGGTTATAAATTCTTCCAAATTCCTCGTAAGTGTATTGTAAACTTTAAGCATTACGCATCAACTCCTTTATTGCTTTGTCTAAACGTTTTAACGTGTCCTCTTTTCCTGCAAAATACACAAATTCGTGGATCTCAAGCCCTTCCCTGCTACCAGTGATTGCAAGCCTCAGAGGATAGTAAAGATTTCTGCCTCTAATTTTTAGTTCTTTTCCTGTTTTTCTTATAGTCGCAAGAACAGTTTCCGGCGTCCATTCAGAAACTAAAGAAATATTTTCCTTAAATCTTTCCAGAAGCGGAACAGGTTCATACTGTTTAAGTTCTGCTAATATATCCTTATCAATCAGCAGTTCTGCAAAGAACGGTTTTGCAATCTCTTCCACATCTCTCAAAACAAAAATATGCTCTTTTGCCGTTTCAATGAGTTCCCGCCACCACTCCTCTTTTCTATTTGAAAATTTCACACCAATTTCCTTTGCTCTGTTCATTATTTCCTCTGCAGATAAATTTCCCATATACTTATGATTCATCCATCTCAGCTTATTGATGTCAAATACAGCAGGGGCTTTGTTTACGTTTTCAAGTGTGAAGAGTTGTATGAGTTCTTCTTTTGTAAAGAATTCCCTGTTGTCCTTTGGAGACCAGCCAA
>CAYXJW010000090.1:0-9369 GCA_964465465.1 uncultured Caldisericales bacterium | reverse complement strand
GGTTATAATTCAATAAACCCGCATTGTTTCGTTGTATGCATAAGAAATACTGATAAACACTTATTTAAAACATAGCCTTTATTTCCATTTTAACGGACAAAAACTATATTAAAGGTATTAGAACATATACAACATTAAATCATCAAATATGGGGTGTTTACGCTTCACCTACGGTATAGTTTAATGGATACAGTATTAATAAAGGATAAATAAAAAATATATGTTAAGAATGAGGTTTATGTAATGTGGAGGTAAAGAAATTAAGATAAGAAAAAGATTTAAGCATCCAATAATGTATTGCTCAACAAAATCAACTTTTACGTTCGCTTTCTGCAAGCAACTACGCCAGACTAATGCAAAGCAGGTAGAATCTAAAGCATCAGAACACCACACCAATTAAAGTAGTAAAACTTACGTAATTTTTGTGCCTGTATAAGTGAAACTCCCTTTCTTTAATTTAATGAACCTTCCTCTATTTACACCTATCACGTTTCCACACTTCGGACACAAAAAAAGATCCCCTTCTTTTTTAGAAAAATCTTTCAATATCCTTGATTTTATACAGATATGAAGTTCACCTTTTCCTATTTTCAAATACTTAAAAACCTTTGTACCACACTTTGCGCATTTTATCGTAAGCATACAGAATCAAGCATTATATTGCAAAGTTTATCAGCAACTGCAATAAATTTATTTTTTCTTCTTTCATGTCTGAACTCTATAAATGAAAAACGCTTTGCAATTTCCTGTACCTCTTCAAATAACTCCTTCAAATGAACCGCTCTTACCTTGTACTTTCCGTTTATTTGAGAAATCACAAGTTCACTATCAGAAATTAGCAATACTTCTCTGAATCCAGATGAGAGTGCATCTTCCAAGGCAAAGATAATCGCCCTATACTCTGCAATGTTGTTCGTTGCATTGCCTAAATAAAATGAAGAAAATTTAAAGACAATGCCGTTTTTTACAAAAACAAATGACGAGGCACTATCTCCAGGATTTCCTCTTGATGCCCCGTCTGTGTAAATTTCAATCATTTTGCAATGCTTCCTTGAAAAGTTCAGGGATTTCCCTTCCTATTCCTATGAGATGAATTTCCCTCAAACTCGTTTTATTTTTCTGTAAAAATTCTTTTACTGTTTCATAAATAATTTTTGTTCCTCTCCTTTTAGGAAAACCATAAATTCCACAACTAATAGCAGGTATACTTATACTTTTTAAGTTCTTTTCCGTTGCAAGTTGCAAAACTGATTGCACCGCTTTTCTTAACTTTTCATCTTCGTTTCCTTCACCATAAATTGGACCAACGGTATGTATTACATATTTAGAGGGCAAAGAACCCGCAGTTGTGATTACAGCATCTCCTGTATCCAGAGGACCTTTCTCACGAACAATTTTATTACTTTCTTCCTGAATAATCCTGCCACCAGCACGTACAATTGCACCAGCAACTCCACCCCCATGAGAGAGATATTTATTCGCAGCATTGACAATAGCATCGGTAGTTTCTTTTGTTATATCTCCGCGCACTACTTTTATCACAGTTCCGTTTATTTCTTTCTCAGCAAGCACTTCCATAGAACTACTCCTTATTTAAAAATTTAATAATCTCTCTCATAAAGGCAGGGAGATCAGAAGGACCTCTTGATGTTATGAGATTCCCATCGACAACAACTTCTTCATCAACAAACTTTGCACCTGCATTTTTTAAATCATCCTTTATAGAATAGAAACCGGTAAGCGTAACACCGTTCACTACCCTGGCAGAAATTAAAACCCAACCTCCATGGCAAATCGCAGCAACAAGATTTTCTTTATTAAACATATCCCTAACAAAATCCAGAATGCGTTGATTACGCCTCAGCCTATCCGGAGCATACCCGCCAGGGATTACAACTCCTGCAAATTCATCAAAATCTATATCAGAAATTGATACTTCGCTCTGCACCACAAGTCCTGCTTTTGAATGGTAAGCCTTTTTATCCGTACCAACAAGCACAGAATCAAAGCCTGCTTCTTTTAGCCTGTAATAGGGATAAATAAGTTCAAACTCGTTAAAATTATCCTCTATAAGTACCGCTATCTTTTTCATTCATTACCACCTCCAGATAAATTTTAACACTAATGCTATTTTAATAAAGCAAAAACGGAATAAAATATTAAAAAAGAGAAAGGAGAAAAAATATGGACATATTTAAAGCAATTGTTTTAGGTATAATTCAAGGAGCAACTGAGTTTTTGCCCGTGAGCAGTTCTGGAAATCTTGTTATCTATCCGGCAATTTTCAAATGGGGAACCCCTACACTTTCATTCGTTATGGCACTTCACATGGGAACATTCTTTGCAGTGCTTTTCTATTATATAAAAGATGTATGGAGACTTATACTCGCTTTCTTTAATACGTTTAAAAAGAGAAAAACGAAAGAGGAAAAAGCATACGTGCGACTCTTCTGGATGCTTTTTATTGCACTTATCCCGGCAGGAATTGTAGGAGTTTTGTTTGCAGATAAGATAGGGGACGTTTTCTCAGAGCCACACACTGTTTCAATATTTCTATTTATAACGGCAGGAATATTGATTCTTTCCAGTATTGATTTCAGAAAGCAATGGGACAAAATCGAAAATATCCGTTTAAAGCACGCCCTATCAGTAGGTTTTATACAGATAGCGGCACTTTTCCCCGGAATATCACGATCTGGTTCCACAATTGCAGGTGGTGTATTCTCTGGATTAAATAGAGAAGATGCAGCACGTTTCTCCTTTCTGCTCTCAATACCTACAATAGGAGGCGCAGGCTTGCTTGAAATAAAGAGCGCTTTAAATTCTTCAATTTCGAATGTCTCACACGCTGCACTCTTCTGGGGATTTATTGCTTCCTTTGTGGTGGGTTTCTTATCAATAGGCTTTTTCTTCAGAATAATTAAAAAAACTAAATTCTATTACTTTGCAATTTACTGCATAATTCTTGGACTAATAGGTCTAATTTTTGCATAGCACCAAGGAGGAAGAAATGATAGAAAAAATTGTATATCCTTATGATTTTTCCAGGTTTAGCGAAGCAGCAATTCCGTTCATCGGTGAATTTGCAAAACTGGGCGCACAAAAAGTGATAATTGTTACTGTTATAGAATACGAGGAGATCTTTACACACGTACTTTTCAAAGAAACAGAAATCAGAAGATTAAAAGAGAGTACAAAAAACAGACTTCACAAAATTAAGGAAAAAATAGAAAACTTCGGATTAAAAGTAGAAACAAAAGTGGATTTTGGCATGCCTTCAAAAATTATCATAGAAACGGCAAAAGAAAACGATGCTGACCTTATTATAATGGGATCACAAGGAAGAGGAGCAATTATGAACGCACTGCTTGGGTCTACAGCCGAAAATGTTTTAAGGCGTTCAAACATTCCTGTGTTTATCATACCACCAAAATAATGTTCATTTCAAAAATTGCAGAAACTTTATTTGTTCCATCTTTTGAAAAGAAATTTTACAGAATTAATGATACTGACTTCCAGATCCCAAAAATAAAAGAAGTGGGAGCATACTTACACATTCCATTTTGCAAATCTCTATGTCCATACTGCCCGTATGATAAATTTCCATTTAAAGAACAACTCGCAAAAGAATTTACCTCAGCGGCGATAAGAGAAATAGAAAAAGTAGCCTCTACCTTCGGAAAATTCAAAATCAATTCTCTGTATATCGGAGGAGGCACTCCTACAATCATAGGAAAGGATCTTTGCAAAATCGTTCAATCAATTTCAAAAAATTTTGACACCACTTCCTGGGAAATTTTTCTTGAAACAAGCCCTTATGATGTGTCAGATGAAAAATTGAAAATGCTTAAAGAATGTGGAGTTTCAATGATAAGTATAGGCATTCAATCATTTAAAGATAAATATTTAAAACTCATCGGGAGAAACTACAATTCAAAAAGAGCATTCCAATCAATAAAAATTGCAAAGAAATACTTTAACAACGTAAACATTGACCTTATGTTCGCACTACCCAACCAGACAACCAGAGAATTCTTATCAGATTTAGAAACTGCAAAAAATATGGGTGTTTCTCAAATCACTAGTTATCCACTATTTACGTTTCCATATACCAGTGCCGGACAATTTCTAAAGACAAAACGAGTTAAAACTCCTCCTACAAAAATAAGAAAGAAAATGTACTACGAAATGTACGATTTCCTTACCGAAAATAATTTTTACCCCGTGTCGGTATGGGGTTTCAAAAGACTAAAGAACAAAACGTACTCCTCTGTTACAAGGGATAACTACATTGGATTTGGGCCAAGCGCTGCAACTAAAACAGCAGAGGCATTTTATCTAAACACATTTTCTCTGAATGAGTATCTAAAAAGGGTAAAGAACGGAAAATTCCCACAGGTAGTGAAAATAGATTTAAACGAAAAAACCAATAACTACTACTGGTTATACTGGCGGATATATGAAACACGGATTCCAAAAAAAGATTTTGCAAACAAATTTATGAAAAACAATGAACGCAAAGCAATATATCTAATTCAAATAGGAAAAAAATTAAAATTTTTAACTGAAGAAAAAGATTTTTGGCAACTTA
The DNA here is from genome assembly GCA_964465465.1 of uncultured Caldisericales bacterium. Lineage (GTDB taxonomy): Bacteria > Caldisericota > Caldisericia > Caldisericales > Caldisericaceae > AUK232. The sequence goes on along the minus strand of CAYXJW010000090.1, from coordinate 4,778 downwards.
CAAAAAAGGGAATGTTTTACGTTCACCTATTGCAAAACGCATTTGCATTGAACTATATAAACAAAGTGTGGGGCAGTATGATGAAAGATCCAGCACCCCACACCATATACTTCTAAATTTCAACAACTGCACTTACCTCCATGGCAGCACCAAGCGGAAGCGAATTAACACCTATCGCAATTCTTGAGTGTCTCCCCTTTTCTCCAAAAATTTCTACCATAAGATCAGACACAACATTAAGTACTTTAGACTGGTCCACAAAGTTTTCAGTCGAGTTAATGTACCCTTCAATACGAACAATTTGCTTAACTCTGTCTAAATCTCCAATTGCCTCTTTTAAGTTTGCAATGAGTTGAAGCCCGCAAAGTTCAGCAACTCTTCTTCCCGTTTCAAGGTTTAAATCTGCACCAAACTTTCCTTTCTCCACACTGCCATCCTTTATGGGCACAACACCAGAGAGGTAAACAAAACTGCCTGCTTTTATGAAAGGAACGTAACTTCCCAAACTTTTTGACGGTTTCGGTAAAATTATGCGAAGTTCTTCCAGTTTTTTCTCTATTTGCATTGTGCATCACCTCCGTTTATATTTTACCACGAAATTCTCCGAAAACCATTGCAAAAAGTTTGCATTTCCAATTAAAATAGTTATAATTCTCTATGAAAGGATATTTTAACAAGGAGGCTATAAAAATGGACTACGATAAACCCATAGAAATAGCACCCGATGTATATTGGGTGGGAGTTAATGATAAAGAAGCATTTTTTAGAACAAATTCATACTTAATAAAAGGAAAGAACGAATCTATACTTATAGATCCGGGTTCGATCTCACAATTTGAACAAATAAAGAAAAAGGTACTTTCACTTGTTCCAAAAGAAAACATAAAGTATATGATTGCATCACATCAGGATCCTGACGTGTGTTCCAGCATTGTACCATTTGCAAACGATGGCTTTAAATTCAAAACAGTTGCTCACAGCAGAGTTTCAGCACTACTCCTCTTCTATAATAAGCAACTTGACCTATATAATATTGATGAGCATAATTTCAAACTTAAATGGGACGATGATAAAGAACTTCAATTTATCTTTACCCCATACTTTCACTCTCCCGGTGCATTTGCAACTTACTATCCTGAAAAGAAAATTTTGTTTTCTTCTGACATATTTGGAGCATTTCAAAAAAACTGGAACTTGTTTGCTGATGAGAAATATGTAGATGCAATGAAATCGTTCAATGAACTTTATGCACCTTCAAAAGAAATTGTAAACTTCTCCGTTAAAAAATTCAGGGAAAAAGATATAAATATCATCGCTCCGCAGCACGGTTCTGTAATCAAAAAAGAATACATAGAAATGATGTTTTCCGCATTGGAAAATATGAATGCAGGTATGTTCCTTGAAAATGGGGAAATCAATGTTTTAAAAATGGAATCTACAAATGAAATTCCTAAAGAAGTACTGGGAGATATTTTGAATATTATACACAAGCGTGCGGCAACCGTAATTGGTGAAGAAAAATTAGATAAAATTATAAATGAAGTAGTAGACAAAAATGACGGTGCAGAACTCACTTACGATAGATTACTTCAGATTATTGAGGAAATCAAGCATAGAAATTCCTTTGCTATAGCAGTTGTGAAAGTCCCGTTAGTGAACTACGTTATGGACAATACAGAAAAATTTAAAGGCAAAGTGCCTTCCCTAATAAAAGACATTATATATATGTAGGAAAATTATGAAAAGCAAACTTAATGAAGAAAAAATAAGAGAAATATTCAGGAAAAACAATATAAAATTTTCCAGGCCACGGTATGAAATTTACAAATTTGTACTTGAAAACAGAATACATCCTACCGCAGAAGATGTTTACAATGCAATAAAAAATAAAATTCCGGGGATTAGTTTTGCAACTGCATACAATGTGCTGAACAAATTCGTAGAAAAAGGACTTGTTAAACAACTTACCATTGGCACAAGTAAAAGGTTCGATGGTTGCATTGAGCCACATATCCATTTTGTTTGTAAAGAATGCGGAAAAATAGAAGACGTAGAATTCACAGATTTTAAATTTATTGCCGAGAAAGTAAAAGAAAAAGGATGGGAACTTAAAGAAACTTCTCTGTACGTTTTTGGCATTTGTCCAGGTTGCAGAAAAAAGAGAAAAAAAGAAATAAAAACGCATTAATAAAAACCGCCTCCAATTCGGAGGCAGTTTTTATTTTTAACCAATTAAATTACTATTCTATAATAACTGCAGTTCCACTTACACTTACCATAAGCATACTACCATTTGACCCAACGGTTTCATAATCAAGATCTACACCAACAACCGCATTTGCACCCATTCTCTCAGCCCTTTCTTCCATCTCCCTTAGTGCAATTTCTTTTGCCTTTATTAGTTCCTTTTCATAAGCACTTGCTCTGCCACCAAAAAAATCTGCAAGCCCAGCCGCAAAATCCTTTAGAAAATTAGCACCCATAATCGTTTCACCGGTTACAATACCAATGTATTTAACAATTCTCTTACCTTCAATATTAGGTGTAGTAGTTAAAAGCATATATCAACCCTCCTTTTTATATGGAATACCATCAGCCGCAGGAGGTATCGCACGCCCAACAACACCTATTAAAGCACCTATTGTAAGGAAGTAGGGGAGAGATAAGTAAAAACCAAGAGGAATTTGCTTTGCTATACCTGAGGCACTACTCTGCAAGAGCATTTGAACAATTTGAGCAGATGCAAAGATAAGCGAGGCAAACAAAGCACCAATTGGTGTCCATTTACCAAAAATCATTGCAGCAAGTCCAATGAATCCTTTACCCATCGGCATTGCGTTGGTAAAAGACGAAAGAGTACCCAATGAAAGCGCAACTCCACCCAATGCAGCAAGTATACTCCCGGAAATAGTTGCAAGCCATTTAATTTTAAACACATTCACACCAAGCGTTTCTGCAGCATGAGGATTTTCTCCGACAGAACGGATTCTTAATCCAAGAACTGTATGATACAGAACAAAATGGATAAGAAAAACGCCTATAAGCGAAAACCACACAAGTACAGTCAGGTTTGAAAATGCACCTAAAATAGGTATTTTAGCAATGAATGGTATATGAATTCTATTTGCGCCACTGCCAAAATAAGGTACTGGAGGTGAGTATCCAGTAGTTTTAAAAACAAATTCAAGAAGATATGTAATTATTCCCATTGCCATAACATTGATTGCAACACCAGAAACAATTTGATCTCCAGCCCATTTGACAGATATGTATCCATGTAATGCTCCAAGGATTATTCCCACACCGATTCCCCAGAGAAGACCAATCCAGGGATTTTTTGAAACAAAAGCTCCCCATACACCAAAGAAAGCCGAGAAACGCATAATACCTTCAAGAGCTATATTCACCACACCTGCATTTTCTGAAACAACTCCCCCAAGTGCTGCAAAAAGAATCGGCGCAGCAAAATCAAGTATTTGAGCAATTGAAAGATTTAACAAACTCATATTGTTATTCATTTTGCAGCACCTCCATCAGAAAGTTTAACGTTTATCGAATTCTTATCAGAACCTCCTGGATTTTGACCGGAGATCACGTTCTTTTTGTGAACAAGAAACTTAGTAAGAAGATATCTAACAAGTTCCTGTAAAGCAATGAATGCAACAATTAAACCTTCAATGATTGATGGAAAAGTCTTTGGAATGTGAGCGAGTTGCACAGATGTAGCGCCTGTTCTTAAACCTCCAATAAGCATACCTGCAAGAAATACACCTAAAGGTTCATTTTGACCAATAAGAGAGACGGCGATTCCATCAAATCCATATCCGCCCTCAAATACTGGAGGAAATTGAAACAAAATTCCTAAAATTATAAATGCACCTCCAAGAGCAGCTATTGCACCTGAAATAAACATTGTTTGAACAACTCGCTTCTCAACAGGAACTCCTGCAGCTTTAGGTGCTTCCATACCGTAGATAAGTGTGTGTCCCATTGCTCTAATCTCAAATCCCAATGTTGTTCTGTAAAGCAAAAACCACACAAGGTAAGCAACTACAACTATAATTATTATGCTGATATTAAGCCTTGTTCCTGGCAAAATCTTGGGAAGTTTGGCAGTTTCACTAATATACGGTGTTCCGGAAACTCCGGTAGAAACATTTGCCTTCATTGGGCCTATTACAAGCCAATCCTCTATCAAATAAATTGCTATCCAGTTTAGCATAATCGTTGTAATAACTTCATGTATTCCACGTTTTGCCTTAAGCCAACCTGCTATTGCACCCCACAAACCTCCGGCTATCATAACTGCAATAAAAATAATTGTGAGATGTACAGCAGTAGGAAGATTGGCAAACGGTTTTGCATAACCAAAATATGCAGCAACAATACCACCAACAAGGAATTGACCCTCTGCTCCTATACTAAACAAACCTCCCTTTGCAGCAACTGCAAAGGCAAGGCCTGTGGATATAAACATACTAGATGCAAGCAGCATTTCTGCAAAATGATTTTTCCAGTATGGACCAGGAAAAAGACCAGAAGACCCAAACAAAAGTTTATATGCAAGTACAGGACTTCTTCCAGTAGACTTTATAAATATTGCCCCAACAATGAGAGCAAGAATAATTGAAGTAATCGGAACAAGAATGTTCATCCACCAGAGTTTTTCTCTTTTAGGAAAAAAGATTCTCTTAAATACCTCTTTCATTGTAAAGACCTCTCTTTCTCCGTGATACCAAGCATCATCATACCCAACTCTTCCTCGGTTGTTTGATCAG
>CAYXJW010000089.1:0-5714 GCA_964465465.1 uncultured Caldisericales bacterium | reverse complement strand
GCAACCAAATTTGAAATAGGGATTATGGGAATGGTTTTTGCTTTTTCCATGTTTGTTTCCGCAGGTTTTTTCGGTAGGCTTTCCGACTTTATTGGAAGAAAAAAGATTTTAATTTTCGGATTTTTACTTACAGGTGTTTTTTATGCAGGAGCATATTTTTCAAAAACATTTGCAGGTTTGTTTCTTGTAAGAATTTTTCAAGGTATTGCAATAGGTGTATATCCCGGTGCTCTTGCTGCATATGTTCATGAAAATGAAGGAACAATGAACGAGTATGCAATGTGGGGCGCTTTGGGAATTGCTTCCTTCCTTGCGCTTTCTGGATTTATCGCAGGAGCAAGTAATATTCGTTTAATTTTTGTTTCTGTTGGAATTTTTTATGGCATCTCCCTGATGTTTGCATTTATGCTAAGTGAAGAGTTTGGTGAGCATCAAAAACTTCCACTCTTTCCTCGCAATGTGATTGCCCGGAATTTCCACGTTTATCTTGCAATTTTTCTCACTTTTACGGGAATTACAATGACATGGACGTATTGGGTGCTTTATCTCGAAGGTTTACATGTATCTCCATACTTAATAGGTGTAATCACTGCGATTAACCCATTTTTTGAGTTTCTCACACTTTGCCTGATTGCAAAAAGAGTAAAATTTGGCAGCACAAAGTTTGGTATCCTTGTTTTGGGGATATCGTATCCGCTCTTTGCTTTTGCAAAAACTATCCCTCAGGTTTTTGTTCTGCAGGCAATTTCTGGATTTGGATGGGCTTTTATGTTTGCTGGTGGACTCAACGATGTGATAAACAGTGGCTCAGAAAAGGGAACTGCAACGGGTTTATTCCAATCTTCTTTAAGTCTTGGCAATATTGCGGGTCCACTCATTGCTGGGGTTGTCTCTCTATTCTTTAATAATATCAGCGCAATTTTTATTTTTGCTGGTGTTGTTATTCTTTCGGGATTTTTATCTATTGCTTTCAGGGAACGCATTTTGAAAAATCGTAATTGTTAATAAACTATAGCAAATGGATGTAAGGGAAAGATTTGCAAAGAAACTCAAAGAAGCAATTTTGAAAGAAGGTTTAACGCAAAAAGAACTTGCGAAAAGGGCGAACCTCTCTGAGGCATATATCTCGCAGATTTTGTCTGGAAAGAAAACGCCAACTATAACGGTTGCGAAGAGGATTGCTGAGGTTTTAAACCTGCCAGTTTCCTATTTTCTGGACAATGGACTTGATATAAGAGTAATGTTGAGGAGAAAAAAAGAACTCACCGAAGAAGACATAAAAGCAGTGGAAGCATTTATTGACTACTTAATAGAGAAAAAGAACAATGAAAATAGATGAACTGTTGAAACGTTTTCCAGCAGGAGATCCGCCATTTCAAGTAAATGTAAGTGAGGCATTGAACACCCTTATTGGCAGGAATAGAATTTATAGAATGCCTTTTTCAAGAGGAATTGATGGAATGCTTGTATTTATTCAGGGTGAACCGTTTGTTTTAATAAACACAGCACAGTCGAAAAATAGGATTCACTGGACAGAGGCGCACGAACTTGCAGAGTTTTTACTTCACAAAGATACTGCCTATCAATCCGTTTATTTTTCGTTTCATAAAGAGAACATTCTTGCAGAACGAAAGGTGAATAACCTCGCTGCGGAAATGCTTATGCCCGGTTCTGTATTAAAAGAGTTTTTTTCACACATATTTCAACTTCACATACAAACAGATAACGAGAAATTGATCTCATATTTGTCAGATTACTTTTCCGTTTCTGAAGAGGCAGTTAAATTCAGGCTAAAATCACTCAAACTGATCTAAAATTCTTCCAGCGCCTTATACCAGTCAAAAGTTTTCCTTAATCCTTCTTCAAGTGAGTATTTTGGTTGAAATCCTAACAACATTTTTGCTTTTTTAAAGTCGAGTGATATTCGCTGAACTTCACCTTTTCGCGGCGGTGCATAAGAAGGAGTTATTTTTTTGCCTGATACTTTCTCGAGCATTTTCACAAGTTCGTTTACTGATGTTTCTATTCCTGTTCCTATATTGTATGTGCCTTCTTTCCCATTTATTGCAAGCAGGTTTGCCTGTACTACATCTTTGACATACACATAGTCCCTCGTTTGCTCACCGTTTCCAAATATTGTGGGGGTTTCACCGTTTAATATCTTGCCTGTGAAAATTGCAACGACACCTGCCTCTCCAAGCGGATCCTGTCTTGGCCCATAAACATTTGCATATCTTAATATCACTCTTTGCAAACCAAAGAGTCTATTGAAGTAGTTGAGGTACTGCTCTCCACAATACTTCGAAACTCCGTACGGTGCAAGTGGTGCAACCTCTGTGTTTTCAGTGGCTGGAAGTTCTTCTGGCTCTCCGTAAATTGCGCCTCCAGTAGAGGAAAAAACAACTCTTCTTATGCTATGCTTTACTGAGAGTTCAAACACATTTATTGCACCTATCACATTTATGGAAGCGTCAAATGCAGGCTGTGCAACGGATTTTCTGACATCAATTTGTGCGGCAAGGTGAAAAACAACCTCAGGTTTTACAGTTTTAAATACATGGTCAACTGCGGATCTGTTTGTAATATCAAGATTATAAAATCTTGCATTTTTATTAATATTCTGTGGCTTTCCTGTGGAAAGATTGTCTATAATGTACACATCGATACCCTGCTCAATCAACTCATCGACTACATTTGAACCAATAAACCCGGCGCCACCTGTGACTAATGCTTTCATCTTAATCTATTCCTTTTTATTTCTTCTTTTAGCCACTTTATCACACTACTAACCTCCATTTTCTACAGTATAAACAATTGTAATTTCTCTTGTTTTTCCATTCCAATTTATCGAACAGCCCAAATTTTCTGCAACAAATCTAATAGGAATCATAGTGCGATCGTTAATTATAATCGGAGTTACAGAAGGATTTTTATTATCTATTAATTTATACTGACCATCTACTAACGCGATATTCTTACCAATCCAGATTTTTACTGATTTATCATTAAGAGTTATTTCAACTGAGCGTTCTTTTGCATTCCATAAAATTTTTCCACCGAAGGCTTCTATTATTGCTCTTATTGGAACAACTGTTCTATTCCATTTAGGAACTATTATTGGAGTTGTTCCTCTTCCGGGATCAACTTCTTGTATGTGGCCATTCACAGTCATATATGGACTCCCTATTTTAAGGACTATTACTATTGTCTTCTTTTCTGGTTTTGGTGGGTTGGGATTTGGTTTTTTTACATATTCTACCTGTACTACGGTTGTTTCCTTCTCTTTAATAATAATAGTTTGTTTGTCGGGTGTAATATAACCATCGAGTTCACCAAATTTTACAATATATTTCCCTGGTGCTAAAGAGTACTCGGCATTTTTACCTTCGCCCTTTTTTACTATCTTGCCATTAATATCCTCTATTGTAAATTTAGCATTTGGTAGATTTGTTTTTATAACAAGAGTTCCATTTTCAGGGGCAGTTTCTGGTTTGTATTCTGCCTTGAAAATTAAATTTCCATTAGGTTTTAAGAATTTGGTAATTTTTTGAGGAGTAACATACCCTGGTATATCAGAGAAAGTAATTGTATATTTACCCTCGGGTACATTGAAAAATCTATAAGATTTTCCGTATCCCTGTAATTTAACAGGACCAACAAGTGTGAAGGTTGCTTTCTCCATATTGGTATAGACAACAATGTTACCCGTCTGGTAGCCAAGTGCATATGCATACCCAAGATCATCACCAAAATACAAGGTGCCATCTTTTCCAATAACTACTGATGTATCTATCTTACCTTTAGCATCAAAACTAAAGATTTTGTTTCCTTTGTAGGTAAAAGCATACAACTCTCCCTTGGATGTGCCAAAATACAAGTCTCCGTTTACATCAGAAGTGATTGGAGTACTTATTGACGATGAGCATTTGAATGCTGATATTTTTTCTAAATCAGTAGCATTAAGAACAAAGACTTCACCATTGTCTGTACCAAAAGCGACGTAGTCGTTATTTCCGATAGCGAATAGAGTGGCTCCAAATTTTATACCTCCATCACATTCATAAGAGTGCTCTATGTTACCGTTTAATATATCTATTGATGCAAATTTCCCCCCTGAAGAATTTTCTGCGCCTATATACACATGGTCTTTGTATATTAAAGGGGTTGCGTATATCTCTCCTTTACTTACTAATGAGACTGTCCAAATAGATTTTCCGTTTTCTGCGTTTAAACAATAAAGAGTTCCAGATTTGGTACCAAATATGACATATTTTTTATCATTACTTTGATAAAGTGTCGGAGAGGATATAATTCCATTATCAGCCGTGAATTTCCATAATAGGTCTGGGTTGTCATTTTGAACATCGAAGGCATAAAAATTGCCATTGTCGTCTCCGAAATACACGATATCGTTATTCACAAGTAAAGAACTATGCACATCATAGTTTAATGGTGTTCTAAAAATTCTTTCTGCGGTTTCAATATTAAAACAGTAAAGATATCGAGGGTTCCCTCCAACAACGTAGAGTTTTTTTTCATGTATGGTGGGGGTTGAGAACACCACAGGTCCTATATGGGCGTTGAAGATGTTTAGTCCTTTTAATGCAGATAGTCCTGCAATATCTCCATTATTATCTGTAAAGAATACATTACCGTTTTGATCCATTATAGGGGAAGACATAATTGGATGTTTAAAATCTATCTTCCAACGAACTTCATTTGAATTTCTCCCTTCAACAGGATAAAAATTTGTCCTCTGAATGTTTGCTTCGTAAGTTGAAGGTGTTATATAAGAATCTCCCTTAGAAGCAGGTTTAGGTGTAAGAAGAAAAGGAAACATTAACACTATAATGAGAATAATTACTGTTGTTGCAACAAAATTCCTTGCTTTTTTAAACATTTTATCACCCCTCACTATTTAGAATTTCTTTTAAATATTCTTTAAGTTGCAAACCAATTTCCTTTCTTTTAAGTGCAAAAGCGATATTTGCTTTCAAGTAGCCCAATTTTTCTCCAACATCGAATCTTACACCTTCAAATTTGTATGCGTATATTTTCTCTTTGTATGCAAGGTTCCTTATTGCGTCTGTTATTTGAACTTCACCATTTTTTCCGGGGGCTGTGTTCTCAAGAGACTCAAAAATTGAAGGAGTTAGTATATAACGTCCAACAATAGCAATGTTAGATGGTGCCTCCATTGGATCAGGTTTCTCTACAAGGTCTTTAACCTCATACAACCTATCTCCGATCTTTTTCCCTTCCACTATGCCGTAGAGTTTTGTATCCTGAATTGGAACTTCCATTACTGCGAGAATTATTCCCGGGTGCTCTTCATATACATTGATCATTTGCTTTAAAACAGGTATCTCTGCATCGATGATGTCATCTGCAAGTAAAACACCAAATGGTTCATCAGAAATAAACCCTTTTGCATGGTAAATTGCATCTCCAAGTCCTTTTGCAATCTTTTGCCTTACATAATAAATTGAAACCATTTCACTGACATTTCGAACAACGTTAAGCAGTTCAGTTTTTCCCTTACTTTCAAGTTCACGTTCAAGTTCAACAGCATAATCAAAATAATCCTCTATTGCTCGTTTATTCCTTCCTGTTACAAGTAAAATGTCTTCTATTCCTGAATGTACTGCTTCTTCCACCACATATTGAACAGCAGGTTTATCTACAATTGGAAGCATTTCCTTTGGTTGTGCTTT
>CAYXJW010000088.1:0-34505 GCA_964465465.1 uncultured Caldisericales bacterium | reverse complement strand
GATTCGCAGGATTCCCTTACCGCCTACAAGAGACGTTTGAAAAGAAAGATGAAGAAACTTTAAGGCGGCGTAGCCCAGAGGTCAGAGCATCCGGCTCATACCCGGAGTGTCGAAGGTTCGAATCCTTCCGCCGCCACCATTCCCGATACTTGATTTGTTATTAAATTCCCGTGGAACCTCAGTTGTTCCTAATCCATTCCATTCAATAACAAACTTATCCCGATATGCAATTATTCTATTAATAGCAAGGTGCCAGAAATGTGCTTTTTCTTCCCTGCTCATGTATTGATAAACATTTGTAATGTTGTTGATAATTCTCTTTATCTCCCTGGCATCAATTGTCCTTTCTTTTTTAGGCGTTTTTAAGATTTCTTCTCTACGTTTTTTGAGTTCATTTATTCTCCGTGCAACTTCCTGCACATTCCCAGTTCTCTCTGAGAGGGCAACTAATCTTCGGATCTTTCTGTCAATCTGTTTAAGCTCTTTTTCAATGTTATTCTCTTTAAATTTATTATCTTTTTTAATATCAATGTTTACAAGTTTTTCTATCGCGGAAAGTAATAAATCTTCCATTTTTGACTCATTCACATATTGGGAACATGCTTTACTTTCACGGCTTATCTTTTCGCAAATATAATAAAATGTGATTTCTTTTTTATTCTTCCAATGCCTGGTGTGGAAAGAAAGATTATGCTCGCAATAAGGGCAGTATATAAGTTTAGAAAATAAGCGAGCATATTTTGTTTTGGTATTTTTTGCTCTGCTGTGCCTGATTTGAGATACATCTTGATAAGTTTTTAGAGAAATAATTGCCTTATGTTGTCCTTTATACCATTCCCACTGTTCTTCAGGGATTCGCTTATTTTTCCCATTTCTGCGTCTCACAAGGTACCCACAATAAAATGGTTGTCTTAATATACTTCGAACATGCCATACAGAAAACCCCATTTTTTGAGCAATTTCCGACATAGAGTATCGTTTAAGTGCTAACTGATAAATCTCCTTTACTTTCTCGGCCTCGTCCGGGACAATCACAACCTTATTGCCTTTTAACCTCTTATAACCATAAGGAATGGCCCCCGATGGGAGGCCATTTTGTAGTCTTTGTTGAAAAGAGTCTATAGCACGGTCTACATCAATCTCGCGTTCAAAATTCGCAAAATCAACCAAAATTGCAAGCATAAGGCGTCCGGTAGATGTAGTAGTGTCAAATTGCTGAGTTACCGATACAAATGATATATTATACTTCTTTAATTTCTCAATGGTAGTATGGAAATCTAATATTGACCTAGATAATCTGTCAATTTTATAAACAACAAGCACATCAAAAAGTCTAGACTCAGCGTCTTTCATCATTTCTTGAAACGCAGGACGTGCTGTATTCTTACCGGAAAATCCTTTATCTTCGTAAATTTTATAGAGTTTCCATCCCTGCGCTTTAATATAGGCTGTAAGCCTCTCCTTTTGCATTGAGATGCTTTCCCCTTTGAGTGCTTGCCGAGGGGTAGAAACCCTAACGTATATTGCCGCTTTCATGTTTTTTTATCCGATATTTAATTGCAGTATCAACTATTTCCTTTAAGCCCTGGATATCAATTGTTTTGAAAAAAGATTTATAGATCTCTCTGTCTTTTTCATTTCTGAATGAATGTTTGACTCTATCATTCAACAATCTATACTTCGAAATTACTTCTTTATCTGCGTGAGTTAGTTCGCTAACATTACGATCAAATTCATCACTTACTCTATCTTTATCAGCATTTGCTGCTTTTTCAAGCGCTATATACAGGAATTTAAAAAAATGTTCTTTATTATTCCCGTTCAGAGCGTTTATGTAATTGTTTATAGCCTCTACAATATTCCCTTCAAAAAGAGTTCTATCACCGTCCTTTTTGAAAATATTCAGTAAGCCTTTTAGTATTTCTAAAAACTCTCGTTCGTTAATTTCAATGGGAGAAGCAGTGATCTCGATCTTGATTTGCTCTTTCACTGTGACAATTTCATAGAGCTGGAGGGATTTGCCGTCAGGAGTATTATTAAACAAAGGATCTTTTGGTTTTTTTCTCGGCTTATTTACAGATTGCTCCAAATAACTGTTTTGTGTTTCCGAAAAGAGGACACCAGGATTTAACATAGACAGAGCAACCGATACAAGTTTACACCACCACTCATATTTACAAAACGAAGAAATCTCAGCAGGCACTGTTAGAGAAAACTTATAAACTGATTGCTTATATTCCTCTTTTGTAGTATTCTCAACCTTTAAATAGTTATCAGAGTTCACTACACTGACGTCAATTTTTGTAGTTAAATTTTCTCTAGGCGGATTATTAACAAGCTTTGCAGCTAATTCGCAAGTCACAGTACAAGCACACATTGAAATCCCCTAATCTGTTAATCTGACAATTACTTGGCCACTGTTAAACCAATCTGGTTGATAAATTAATTCTAAACCGGAATCACCTTTTGGAATTTCAAAAACAATATTCCCACGAACTTTTCTCCCCGGCTGCAATGTTCCAGAATCCAATTCAGGCTCAATGGAGCAATCAATTGTTTGTTCATATGTATAGCCCTCCTTATCCTGTAATGTGAAATCAAAGACGTTGTAATCTTTAGGCTGACTACCATGATTTTCTATAAGAACATCCACAAGAATACTGCCTCCTTTTTTATTTGAATTGTTTAATTAAATATACAACCCTGCCAACAATTTCAAAAGGTGGTTCAATTTTGCTGTAATGCGAATTGGCAGGTTCAAGCCATATGCGACCATTTTCCTTTCTTAATCTTTTCAAAGTAAACTCATCGCCTATTCGGGCAACAACAATTTGTCCATTGTCGGCATCGCTCTGCATTTTAATCAAAATTATATCACCTGGAAGAATTCCTTCCTCTTTCATCGACATACCCTCAACAAGCAATGCATAATCTGCTTTTCGTGCAATTCTGCGCGGAAGTTTTAACACATCAATTATTTCCTCATCGGGAATGTTTGGATCTCCTGCATGGACTCTGCCTAATACTGGTAGTGTAACAACATCAGAGATTTCTCCCAAATTTACTAATTTACCACTGTCATTACGGAAAGCCTCAAAATCTCCGTTTTTACCTGCTAACCGTTTTTCTTCTGCTTTTTCAAGCAATAATTTGAAATCGACACCTAACACTTCAGCCAATTTGCGCATTCTCTCTGGCTTAGGAAGTGTTTTACCTGTTTCATAGTCACTGATAACAGAACGTGCAACACCAATTTGTTTCGCTAAATCGTCCTGCCTCCACCCTTTTTTCTTACGCAAAAAACTCACTAATTCACCAAAACTTTTTTCTTTCATAATTTATACCCCTATAAAATAATAATATCTTTACCGAAATTTGCAAGATAAATTCCGTATAAAACCGAAAAAAACCACAGTTATAAAATCTTTGAAGGATTACGCCCAAAAAAGTAGGTATTTTTTCCGAGAAACTATTGACAAGTTAGTAAAATTAGATATAATAGTAGGCAGATGTAGGTAAAAGAAGTTAAAAGAAAGGAGATGAGCAAAATGGCAGTTAAAGAATTAACAGCAGAAAAAGAAATAGGTGGAAGGAAATTTTATTCACTAAAAAGTGTTCAAACATTTTTCGGAATTACGGACAAAACAATGCGTAAGTATATCAGAAACGCTAACATTCAACCAATACGAATTGGACACGTAACTTACATTAGCGAATCCGATTTACTTAGGCTTGTTGAACCGAGACGTTAAAGATGACAAAGCAAGAAGTCGAAGAAGCAATCAACGAATTAATTTGGGAGGTGGTGCAAAGGCTTAAAAGAGATGAACCGGAAAAGTATCAAGAATTATTGCAAAAAATCAAAGCAAAGGAGGCAACTAATGTTAAAAGCTAATGTCGGAAAAAGAAAAGAGTCTTTCAGTTTTATAAAACTGAAAGACTCCCACGTGCGTGTTAATGATACAGTAAAAAGAGAGAATTGTCAAGAACTTGAAGAACTTGCTTACAAAAACAAAATTAACTTGCGTGTAGAAGGAACCGAAGCACTATTACACGATTACGAAGTGTTTAAAAACAATCCTGTAATTCACTCTCTTATCGTTAAGGAAATCTTGAGAAGAACAGAGAAAATAATGTTTATAAAAATAAGGGGAGATTGGCATAGTGAAATTTACCTTGGATTCAGCAAAACAGGCTGGACTGTAGAGCCAAGATTCATAGGAGCGCCTGCTCTGGCAGATTTACAACGAATAGAACACTTTTCTTACGATGACAAAGGGATAAAAGAGATGGAAAAATACATTGGAGGAGATTGGGATAATCCTCAATACAAAACTATTGCCAAACTTTATCTCATAGCAGGGAGAATTCGGTTTCTAATCGAAAAGCTGAAACGAATAAGAGAACAGGTTAAGACGCAACCAGAATCAAGAAGTTCCCTGTGGCATTCGTATAAAGCCGCTCAGGATGAATTAGCATCACTAGATCCGTCGTCCGAAGAGACTAAGATAGGTATTCTAGGCAAAAGATATTTTGTGGGACTTGCTGATCAAGAGTAAAGGAGGAAAACCATGGAAATATACGAATTAGCAAACGAATATTTACGTTTAAAAGAAGAGCAAGAACGACTGCAAAACAGAATTAAACAAATCAAAGAAATTTTACAGAAGGAAATCGCAGAAAAAGGAAACTTCCGCGTGGGGGACAGAGAATTTGTACTAATAAGAAGAGTATCGTTTGACTTCGATCCGGACAAAGTTAGAGAAATTGAAGGTGATTCGATATTTAACGTTGTGGCAAGGACGGTAGTTGATAAGAAAAAGATTTTTTCACTTCAAAAAGCAGGGATTATAGGAAGTGAAATTGAAAGAGCAAAAGTTATTAGAAAAGAAACATCAGCACTTGTCGTAAAGGAGGTATCCAAAAAATGATAAGAGAAGACAGGCGAAAAAGAATGACTGAGACACTGTTTATGTGTGCTGAGACATGGTTGGTATGCAACAAAGAAGAGAAAAAAGAATTTAAAAAAGAATTGAAAGAATTTGTGAAGGAGGTAATGCAAGATGATCAGGATTAAAATCGTTGGAACAAACGAACACGAAGTGGAGAACATTGCAAAAGAGCTAATTAACTATTCAACTACAAATGACTTTCCAGTTGTAGTCGGAAAGTCAAGAAAATGTGTTGGTGGTTACGTGAAGCAAGTGGTAATAAACAATACTAATATCTCGAACAGTATTCGAGATATTAGTTAAAAATTCTAAACGAGCGTAATAGCAAAGCGTTCGAAATATATTCGAAAGGAGAAGAAGATATGAAAAAGAAAAACAGTCAGATTAATGAAGATGTGGAACTTCTTGTAGAGTTAGGCCTCCAGTATAAAAAAGGAGGCAAAAAAGCAGTAATGGAATTTTTAGTAAAAGAGAAAGGTTTTTCAGAAAAAAAAGCAAAGCAAATTTACGGACTTGTTTTGCTCAGCGGTGTTATTGATATTTTATAGCTTGGTAAAAGGAGAGAGATAATATGAAAAAAGAAAAAAATAAAGAATTAGCTGTACGATTTCAAGATCAGCGGGGAGAATTAGTTACCCTTACAGGGAGCATCGTAAGAGATTATATCAGTACGGATCCTGCTGTGACTGATAAAGAAATCTTTATGTTTCTTAAACTCGCACAATTTATGCATCTCAACCCATTTTTGAAGGAGATATATCTCGTAAAATTTAAGGACCAGCCTGCACAGTTCGTCGTGAGCTACCACACGCTGCTGATGCGTGCAGAGGCGAATGAGAACTACGACGGGATGGAAGTAAAGATTGAAGGAAAAGAACCGCCCGATTTGAAGGCAACGGCAATCGTGTATCGGAAAGATAGAAGCCACCCAACCGTCGTGGAAGTCGAGTATAGCGAAGCGGTCCGGATGATCTATGATAAGCAGACACACCAGAAACGTCCGATGGGGCCCTGGGCGACTATGCCGAAATGGATGCTCCGAAAAACAGCAATTGCACGGGCACTCAGGGAAGCATTCCCTGGCATTGTAGGTCCTGCAGCAGTTCAAATTGGAGATAGCACAGATCCAACTGCGGAAGTAAAACCATATAGAAAGTTCACTGACGAGGAAACAGAAGAAGCTCTCGTCGATTTATACGGAGATAAAGAAGAGATACAAGTGCGACCAGAACCACCCGCACCGAAAGAGACTGAAGAAAAAACCGAAACCGAAACACATAAAATCACTAAAAAAACAAGTAAAGATACACCTATTACACCGCAACAAAAGAATGTGATATTACTGCTTGGAAGCAAACTTGGGCTTGACATGAAAAAACTTGAGCAACAAATACAAAATGCCACGTACGAAGAAGGAAAAAACATGATCGCCTTTTATCAGGCAGAGTGGCGCAAGCAAAAAGAAGAATTTGAAGGATAGAGAAGGGGGCTTAAGCCCCCTTCTGAGGCGGCGAAAATGCAAATAAATAAAATAGGAAATTCGCAAGGAAATCCGCAACTTCAAGATGGATACACCCGGATTGCTAACGAATTACTTGAAGCAATTTTGACCTTCCCGTTCTCAAAACGAGAGATCAAGGTAATTTTATATGTTATCCGATATAGTTATGGATACCATAAAAAATACACTATTGATAGTGCTGAAAAGATCGTAAATATAGCTAACAACACAGAGATTGATGAAGCAGATATATCTCGAACTATTAAAAAACTTGAATCTCAGAATGTTCTTGTTCGTGTTAATAAACATCTTGCGCTTAATAAACATTATAGTGAGTGGAAAAAAATTGGTAAAACACCAACAAAAGAAAAAGATGGACAGTTGGTAAAACACCAAAAAGGGGTTGGTAAAACACCAAGAAAAAATTGGCAAAACACCAACAAAAAGTTGGTAAAATACCAAGAAGCACCTTTGACAAATGTAGATAAAATCAAACCTGCCGAGACCCCTAAAGAAAGTATTAAAGAAATATATAAAGAAAATATAGAGAAAGAGAATATAGAGAAAGAAAAAAATCCGAAACCGAAACCAACCAAAAAGCAAATCCTAAAAGAGAAAATCCGTTATAACGAAAGCGAAGGGCGTTTCGAGTCATTTCCGGAAGAGCTTATCAGTTATTTTCAAGCGAGGTACCCGGATATAGACGTGAAAAACGTATTAAAAACGATGGAAAGCTGGATTTTTACGAAATTTATTCTTAAAGGCAAACATTCGCCTTACAGGGATTATGCCGCTGCGCTCGCTCGCTGGCTGGCAAAGGAAGAACAACAATTGAAAAACCAAAAGGAGGTTGGCTATGTCAAAAATGGAATATCCCGATATGTCGGGATCACAAAGTCAGAAAAGCGGAATAAACAGTTCAAAGATGAATTCATTCCATGATGATCTTGACAATGTAATAAAAAAAATAATGGATGTGCCAGAAGAGGAATTAAAAAAAATAAGAGACAAGTGGAATACGCATATTCGTGATTTACGGAATAAAAACAGAATTCTATTCCGTAACTTTGCAGAGCGCAACATCGGATTTCGGTATGTGGAAAAATTTAGCGAAGATAAAGTAAAAAATAAGAAAGCAGTGGATACAATAATTTCGAACCTTGTCGGAAAGAAAAAAGGTGCTGTGATCATGGCAGATGTTGGAGTAGGCAAAACAATGGCACTTCTTTATATCGCAAAAAGAGTTACTGAGGAAGAAGGAGAAAGGTGTATTCAGAAACACTATCTTGAACTTGAAAGAGTGCCTGTATCGTATTTCTTTATGCCGAGGTTATTTGCTCTTTTGCACTCAGGAGGGATGCCACGACTTGAAAAATATGTGCTACTTGACGACTGGGGGCGTGAGTATGCAGAACCATTTGTGCTATCACAGTTCGAGGCACTTATCGAAAAGATATATGCCTCAAAGCGTGGACTTGTTATTACGACTAATCTGTTGAAGGAAGAGTTTTATAACCGTCCTGGTTGGGAGAGGATTATTGACAGAGTGCGTGAGATGTGCTCCGTCCTGGTTTTATCTGGCAAATCGAGGAGAGCTATACAATAACGATGACAATAAATAGAGAACAATTCTTAGAGCTTTATGAAATCATCGCAGAAGCCATGAATGAAAACGATCCTGTATTGGTTTTGAAAGCTGTTCTTAGGTATCTAAAAATTAAAACTCCCTCTAAAGAAGAAAAACCCTTTAATCATCCTATCTGTGATGTTTTCTTTTCATTGCATACACCGTTAGAGAGGATTTATGGATTCATCGAGTTTCTGCGAAAGAAAGGATTTCAATCATTCTTGCTTCCAGATGGCAAAATAGTGAGAACTGAAGCACCGGTTGAAGTTGTAAAAAAAATCGATACAACGTTTGGTATTCAAAGTATTGCAAAACTAAGGAGATGTAAAAATGACTAAATACCACAGCGTAAAAGTAGAGGCAGATGGAAGGATTTTTGATAGCAAGATGGAACGGGATTATTACATTTTTGAGCTCCTTCCTAAACTTCAAAGTGGAGAAATCGTAAAAATTCAATTCCAACCACGTTTCTTACTCCAGCCCGCTTTCTGGAAAAAAGGCAAAAGATATCGGGCTATTGAATATGTTGCGGATTTTAAAGTTGTATATAAGGACGGCCACAAGGAGATCATCGACGTGAAAGGCTTCCAAACTGCTGTGTTCCAGTTGAAGCGAAAGTTGTTTGAGTATAAATATAAAGATTTGGAATTGAAGGTGGTAAAATGAGTAAACAACAAATAATCGACCCGTATAAACCTTCTTTTACAAGATTATCGCTTAAACAGCTGAGGGAATTTTATAAGAATCTGTTTTTGAAATATCGGGATTTGCAGGCCAACATTCGTGTTCTCGTGGACGAACGAGCGCACGCTTTATTGCAGAAAAAAGCATATGAAGAATACCAGGACACTGCACGTGAGATAGTTTATTATCTTCGTGCACATCCTGATTTTCGCACACTTTCTACGCCTGCAAAAATGGGCATTCAATTTCTGATTAAGACACAAGATATTTGGCACCGTAATTTAGAAGTTAGGAGGAATTACGAGGGGATTTACCGTTTGCTATGGATCGATCTGCTTCCACCTGCAGACAGAGAAGAAATCAAAAATTTTCTTGAGGGCAAAACGGCTCGGCATTGGAAATACCAAAATTGGGAAATCGAAATAATGAAAGATTTTTCGCTATCTCATGTTGAGGTAGCATATAAAATAGGACGTTCCATTGCTGCGGTATGGTGGTATAGATACAAGCAATTGGGTTGGCGAAAGCATAAAGGTCAAGAGAATTTGCAAAAAAGAGCAAAAACCGAAAAAGCAAGAATCTAACAAGATTTCACAGCGATTTTCCTGTTTTTTTATTTACATCCTTTGTGATTATGACATATTCTTATGATATGAAATGCATTTGGAGCGGAGTAGCTTCGTTAACTCGAAGTGAGGGACACAGGCACAAAAAGTTAGTTTGTTCCATAGGGGCAAGCCTGTTTACTAACTGTCCGCATTTTTCTACAAATTCACTCCCTTATCCTGCTTCCGCGTGCAGTTTCTTTTTATTTCCTCCTTTCCTGCACGCGGAAGGATCTGTTTTCGGAGGTAGTAAGTGAAAAAGAGAGTAAAAAGGAAACTCAGGAGATATAGTTTTGAAACGATTACAAAAGTACTTGCGGATGTTGCGAATATTGGGGTTAATTATGCAGCGAAAAAGTGGCATATCCCTGTCTCTACAGTTGGGACATGGGTATCGAAGTATCCAGAAGAGTTTGAAAAGATAAAAAGTGAGGTGCGGGATTTATTTGTCGAAAAAGCAGCAGAAGTTGTGGACATTTATCTTGAGCATTTAAAAGATCCTGAGGTTGTTGCAAAAACATCTGCACGTGATAGCGCTATTATAATCGGTACAATGAGGGACAAATTATCCCTTGCACAGGGTGAACCAACAAATAGAGTAGAAATCAATGATGACGGAGGCGCAGAAGGTGTCTTATGGGCAAGAGCGCAAGAAAATACTACGGAAGAAAGCAAAGAGTAATTTATTTTGGTTCTCTCGGGCCGTTTTGGGATATGACTTACAGCCGTTCCACAAGGAATGGTGCGCAATACTGCAAACGGAATCCCGTATTCTCTTACTCGCACCGAGAGGCTCATACAAAAGTACGGTGGCTTCTGTTGCTTATCCGCTTTGGCTTCTTGTCAACAACAACAATTTCCGTATTCTTATCCGTTCGGGAACTGATAAACTTGCAAAATCATTTCTCCGGGAAATTAAGGGACATATCGAGCATAACGCACTTTTTCAATATCTTTTTGGCAATTGGAAGAGGAAAAGCACACATTGGAAGGAAATGTCAATTATCGTTCCGAGGAGTAAACGAATGAAAGAGGTTTCCATAGCGGTTGCAGGGATTGGATCCAATGTTGTATCCCAGCATTACGATGTGATAATCGACGACGATATCGTTACGAGAAAAAATGTTGAGACTGCAGAAATGAGGGAAAAAGTAAAACGCGCTTGGCAAGAGGATTTCGGTTTGCTTCTCACACATGGGCAAAATGTTGTAATCGGCACACGCTGGCACCCACGGGATTTATATGGTGAGATTTTGCAGAACCCGAGTTTCAACCGCATTCTATTCACGGCACACAAGGAAGACGGAAGTTTACTTTTCCCAAAAGTGTTGAGCGAAGAGTTTCTAAATAAACAAAAGGCAATTATGGGAACTGCACTTTATAGGGCACAGTATGAGAACGACCCGAGTGCATTTAAAAAAGGTGCAACGATGTTTAAGCGTGAGTGGTTCGGGATAGTGAGAGAATACCCGCACGACGGCAAAAAAGTGCGGTATTGGGATTTAGCGGGAACAAAAAGCAGAAAATCAGATTTTACTGTCGGTGTGTTAATGACGGAAAAGGACGGCATATATTACATTGTCGATGTAAAAAAGCATAGGTTGTCGCCGAAAGAAAGCGAAGATTTAATAAGGCAAACTGCTGTTACTGATGGTGTTGAGACCACTATATATATTGAGCAGGAGCCAGGAAGTTCAGGAATTTACACAATAGATCATTTTCGTCGTTTTGTTCTTCCTGGCTTTGCTTTTTATCCGGACAAAAAGGACGTGTCGAAGGTTGTCAGAGCGCAGCCTCTTTCGGCAATGGCTGAAGCGGGGAATATCAAACTTGTCAAAGCGGATTGGAATAAAACATTCCTTGATGAAATCGAGATTTTTCCGAAAGGCGAACACGATGACCAAGTGGACGCCGCAAGCGGGGCGTTCCACTATTTAAGCGAGGGAGTAGCGAATGCTTATATTATATGAGGCAAGAAATGAATTTGAGTTTATTTAAGATGTTCAGATATAGAAGAAAAGGTTTTTCTTTAAGCGAATTAGCATATTTGCTTAGAAAGAATGCCAATTCGCCGATTTCAAATCCTGAGGAAGCAATAGAAAAATCGGCATGGGTATATGCCTGTGTTCGTGCTATTGCGACAAAGGTTTCAGCAATACCTTGGCAAATCAAGTTAAAAGATAAACGAAATGAAAAAGCAGAGGCGATAATAAAGAAGCCGAATCGTTTCTTTACAGATATTCAACTCTTTCAGATAATCCAGGCATGGAAAGAATTGCGAGGTATTGCATTTGTTTACGTCAATTATCCTTATATAGAGATACTTGATACCGACTTAATGCAAATGACGCTAAGACCACTTTCCTACACATATTACAGAAATGGCATACCTGAAAAGCTCGATCCTGAAAAGGTCGTTTTCTTTCAAAACTTTAGCCCGTATGCAAAATTTCCTCCGCTCTCTACTCTTTCAGCTGCTATGAGCGGAGTGGAATTACAAGCACTTTCGGAGGCAGCAACAAGAGGAGTTTTAAAAAACGGTGCAGTTGTTCCGCTAGTGATGGAAACAGCGAAAGTGCTTACTTCGCAGCAAGTTGAAACTCTCCGAAAGGTATGGCAAGAACGTTATGGGGGAACAGAGAATGCAGGGCATACTCCGATTTTGCCTCCGGGTGTTACGGTAAAACAAATAGGACTTTCTCCAATTGATATGGGTGTGTTATTATTCGAGAAAATGACGAAAAATAGGATTTCAACGGTTTTCGGGGTGCCACCTACACTCCTAAACGATACAGAACGGAGCGATTATGCTAAATCTAAAGTTGAAGAGCGCGTATTTACGAGAAATACAATTATCCCGAAATTGACACTTTTGCAAAGGGAGATTACGAATCGACTTCTTCCGCTTATTGGTGCAGAGGGATACGAATTTAAATTTGTGTGGGAGCAGTTGCCTGAACTTAAAGAAGATGAAAAACTGAAAGCAGAAACAGCACATACGTATATCATAGACGGTGTAAAAACCATTAACGAGGTAAGGGCAGAAATAGGACTTCAACCAGTACCGTGGGGTGATTCTTGGTGGGGTCCGCTTAATCTCACGGAACTTGGGACAGTAAAGGGAAACAGCAAGGATATAAACAAATTGATTGAATTGATTGCGAAAATGTATGTGGAAGAGAAAAGCAAAAAAACTGACCAGATCTGGAAAAATTTCGTCGCGCATACAACACCGCAAGAAAACAAACTCGCAAAGGAACTAATGAAATTTTGGAAAAAACAGGAAAAATATGTGCTGGAAACCTTAAACTTGAAATTTGAATTTCCGAAAAGTTGGGATAAAGCGCTTGCTTCTTTGTTGAGAACATATTTACTCGCATTCATGCAACAAGCGGGCGATAGGCAGGCTGCGGAATTTGGAATCTCTTTTGATTTACAACGTCCCGAGATTATGCAGTGGTTAGAAAAAAAAGTAATGAAATCAGCTGTCCAGGTGAATGAAACAACAAAAAAGGACATTCTAAAGCAGTTACAGGAAGCGGAAGCTAACGGCGAGGGGATAAATGAGATGGCAGGACGCATAAAAAACCTGTTTGAGGAAACATACAAAAACAGAGCGCAAACAGTGGCGAGAACGGAAGTGATAAGCGCGAATAATAAAGCTGGAATGGAAGCGGCAAAACAAGCGGGGATGCGATATAAGGTTTGGTTGACAGCTCTTGACGAACGTACGAGGCCCTGGCACGCTGAAGCGGATGGGCGAACAGTCCCGATGGATGAACCTTTCATCATAAACGGTGAGGAGTTACAGTTTCCGGGCGACCCAAACGGAAGCCCTGAAAATATTATAAATTGCAGATGCACAATGACATATAAGTGAGGTGAAAAATGGATAAAATAACCAAATTCTTTAACGGTAAGATTAAAGAGATCAAAGGTGACAGAATTACCGTTTATGTTTCGACTGCTACGAAGGACAGAGACAATGAAGTAATTTTGCCGACTGCTTGGAAATTAGAGAATTACAAAAAGCATCCCATTTTGTTAGCATCACACGATTATCACGATTTGTCAAATCAGATTGGGAAAGCTGTGGATTTCGGAGTTGACGAGAAGGGTTTATGGGCGACGTTTGAATATTTTACGGAGAAAGGAAATTTCAAAGCAGATTGGGCTTTCTTCCTGACAAAGCAAGGACTTGCAAGTTTTTCTGTCGGCTTTATTCCTCTAAAATCACACAACGGTGAAAACGGAGTGCGAAGAGTTTACGACGAAGTCGAGCTACTTGAGATTTCTCAAGTGCTCGTTCCTGCAAATCCCGAAGCAGTACAAAACGACTATGAAAAGCAGTATTTGATGGCAATTAAATCATTCGCAGGAAATGAAAAGATGGAAGAAAAGGGAGTAATTCCGTATAAGAAGCACCCGCTTGCGGATCTAAATGCGGAGTGGGACGCCGCAAAGGAAGTGAAACAGGCGACAGTTGAACAGCTGAAGGAAATGTGCGCTTGGTACGACAGTTCGAAGCCCGATATTAAGTCGAGCTATAAACTTCCGCACCATTACGTAAGGAATTACGTAACCGTATGGCGTGCGGTGGCTGCTGCAATGGCTGCCTTGCTTGGCGCTCGTGGAGGTGTTCAAATACCGGATAAAGATCGTTTAGGTGTTTACAATCATTTAGCAAAACATTATGAAGAATTTGGGAAGAAACCGCCTGAACTTCGAGAATATGAAAATGAAGAAGAGGTTTTAAAAGCTTGCGGATTAATTGAAACTACAGAGAAGTCAGGCAGAGTTTTAAGCGAAGCGAATAGGAAGAAAATACAAAATGCAATCAAGGCATTGCAAACTGCTGAATCGGCTCTGAAGGAATTACTTGCCATGTCGGAACCTCAAAAAGATAGCTCGTCATTAGGCGAGAAAGAAAAAGAAATCGGCATTGAAGAAGTTCTTAAAGAGCTGAAAGAGGCATTAACAATATAAATATATCACTTTGGAGGTGAAATATGGATGTAGAAGTTTTAAAAAAAGAGATAATTGATGTAACAGCAAAAAGAGTTGCTGAAGGACTTGAAAATAAGTTTGTCACAGTTGATGAGATGAAAAAGGCATTGGAGAGCTTACACCAAACTACGCCTGAAGAGAAAATGACAGAAACAGAAGAAAAGTTTTGGAAAGACATAGCAAGCGGAGTATATGCAAAAGCAACAGGGGATATAACAGATACAAGCACGGCTGGAACTCTTGTTCCCTCTACTGTAGCATCTAAGATCCTTGATCAGTTGCAGGCTGCGAGTTATATTAGAAAAATATGCACAGTATTCCCTGATGATAAAGGAACTTTGTTCGTAAAATCTCAAGGTGCTACTGCATATAGAACTGCAGAAAATACCGCTCCAAATAACGGGACGCCGTCTACCCTTGCATATAATGCAGTAACTTACGAAGGGTACGACGTCGCAGCAGACACCCTGATTTCAAATAAACTTCTGAAACTTGCAAAACCAAACCTTAGGCAGTTCGTTTACACACAGCTTGGACAGGCATTTGCAAACCTCGAACTTGTCGAATTTATCACGGGTTCAGGTACAAATTCTTTTACAGGGTTAAATAATGCAGGAATAACGGCAGTTATTGCTGCAAGCGGACACACTGCAATTACGGATATTGACTACGATGATTTACTTTCCCTTTTCTTAGCAGTTCCTCAACAGTATAGGGCAAAATCGAGCTGGATAATTACATCTACGCTTGAAGGGATTGTGATGAAGCTCAAAGATAGTAACGGAATCCCAATCTTCAACCCAAATGCTGGGACAATTATGGGAAAACCATATTACATCAATGACAATATTGCTACATCAGGAACCACAGATCCTATTGCATACTTCGGGTACTGGAAAGACTACTTCATCTTTGATAAGGGTGGGATTTCCGTACTCACTACGAACCAGGGCAAAGAGTTAATGAGCAAAAGACAGACTTATATGATTGCGTTTGCCTCTACAGATGGAAAACCTGTTGACACAAAAGGAATGAGAGCACTCAAGTTAGCCTCTGCATAACCGGAAGCCGATTTGAAAATAAGGGCGGGGATCCAACCTCCTTGCCCCGCCCACTTGGAGGTGAAAAATGAAAGTAAGAGCAAAAATAAATTTATACGAAAATTACCAAGTGATACAGAAAGGCGAGATTTTCGAAACCACGCCCGAACGCGTAAAAGCACTTGGCGATTCAGTTGAAATACTTGAGAAAGCAAAATCAGTTGAAAGGCCGAAAAAAGACAAAATGGTACATAAGGCAAAGCAAGAAAAAGGGACAGGCTATGTTAAAATACGATGATTTTAAAGTGTATTTTAAAAATGTTGATATAAGCGAAGATGAATTTGATAAATTTAACAATGTTGCAGAGAACTTGGCATGGCAATATTTAGGATATAAGCCATCCAAGGTTGACTCCACACTTCAATTTGCAATTGGTCTCATAATTCAAAAGATCTATGCCCGTGGGATGCGTGCAAAAGATTTACCATCGTCAGAGAGTGAAGGTGGCGTAAATCGGAGTTACAACAATGAAGATATTTTGTCCGAGGAAATCACAAATATCTTAGATTTGTTTCGGAGGCCCACCTTATAATGTTTGAAAAAACACGCACGAAAACTGCGATGGTATTACGAAAAGGAGACTCTTTAGGGTATGTTAAAGTAGAACCGTTTTCTCCAGATGTTAATTCAAAAGTGTATGCTTATATGAACGGTATAGATGTTTCATTGCAAGCATATGTTTCGAAAGAGATTCCGATTCAAGTATTTGATGTTTTACAATACGAATCGAAATCTTACAAAATTGTGCAAATCACTGAATATTCTTCGTTTTATTTTGTTTTAGGAGAAAAGATAATATGAAGGGAATTCGTTCAAATGCAACCGAAGTAATACAAGATTTAGAAAGAATAAAAGGCAAAAAACAGCAGGAAATCGCAAGTGCTTTTTTCAAATGCTTGTATTTGTTGCAAAACTCCGCACGCCGCAAAACCCCTGTGAATACTGGATGGCTTCGTAGTTCATGGCATCATGTTTTACAGAGAAAACGGGTAGGAAAGGAATGGCAATACGTAGGAACCGTAGGCACAAATGTTAAGTATGCGCCTTACGTGGAGTTTGGAACGGGGATTTATGCGACAAATGGTAAAGGACGGAAAACGCCATGGGTATATCACTTGAATGCTGATGTAGGTAAGTATAAACAGGGGTTCTACCGAACAAGCGGACAAAAGCCAAAACTGATGCTTATAACAGCATGGAAGGACAATATCGAACAAATTAAACGAATACTTGGGGAGGTCATAAAACTATGACGACAGATTTCGTAATTTCAATACTTCAAGAAGGTTTTGACACCCCCGTGAATCGATATGGTTCCGAATATGATTTTAAAACTCCTGCTATCTTTGTTCAAATACTTTCCGAGAAATCATATTCATTTTCAAAGCAAACAATTGTGACAGTGTGGATCACGTTTCAAGATGCAACTTCTTTACAAAGTATTGAGCAGCATATAGATAAAGTTTTCCATAAAGGCTACTTAGGACCTCAAGAGTCTGTATATGTATATCAAGTATTGAAAGCAGATGAGGACTTCGAAGATCTTGGTAATGGATTCTTCATGAAAAAATTATCATATACACTTGTATATGAGGAGGTGCAATAAATGGCAGAGTTGACAGTCCAAAATGTAACATTAGCAGGTGTTTCGCCAACCTATGTTGCATGTGATAGTAATGGAGATGTATTTAAGAATCCTGCGGGGCGTACATTTTTAAGTTTCAAAAACACGGATACTGCTGATAAAACAGTGACGATTTTGAGTTTGAAAGAATGTAATCAAGGTTACATACATAATGTTGTTATAACGGTTCCCGCAGGCGGTGAAGTATTGGTTGGAGCCTTTTCTCCAACCCGGTTCAATGATACTACGCAAAAAGTAAGTATCACGTATAGTGATGTAACGGGATTGACTGTTGCAGCATTGAAACTTACATTTTAGGGAGGTGAAATAATGGCATTGACTCCAAAAGTTTTTGGAATTGCAGCAAATAGTGTAACAATCACAGGAGGGCCAAGCGGATTTGTAATTGAAACATTCGATATTGACGCGAGTTCTGCGGAGAAAGAACTAACTGGGAACAACGCAGGTCAAACAGTTATTGATGTGAGAGCCACCAGCGTGAAAGAAACTGTGAGTTTCTCTGCAGAGTTTGAAACGTATATTGAACCTGTGGAAGTCATTGGAAAAGAATGCACTTTTTCTGCAACGAGTGATGACACTAGTGCCGTGAGCCCTTCTGTAACAGGAAAAATTACAAGTTGTAAATTGTCAGGAAAGAAGAGTGATTGGTGGGTTTACGACATAACAGTTACGAAGATTGCAGGAGCATCGCAATGAAGAAGTTAACAATTGAACTTGTAGATCGAATTTTTAGAGCAACTGGCGTGAATATTTTACTTTTGACGCCAGATGAGTGGCGTCATACAAATCCGTTAGCGCAGAGAATGTTGGTTCAAGAATATCTTCAAGCCGTTCATAAGATGGATGGTTCTGATGGAATTCACGTTCCAGACAATTTTGTAGATTTACTTTCGGAGGCAATAAACTATTTTTTTACGCCGTTGACTCCCCAAGGAAGTGGAGCAAAGACGAAGTCGAGTTAATGGAATGGAAGGCGAAAATATACATTGTGCTAGGTAAATTGGGATGGAGCAAAAAGGAGATTGATACTACGGATTTACGTCTTATTTATGCAATTTTGCGGGAGATGAAAAATGCCTAAAGAAGAAACTTTAAAAGTTAAAATTGTTGCGAGTATTGCAGGGTTCACTAAAGGAATTGAGAAGTGCACTAATGAAATTAAAGGTTTTAAAAAGACCCTTGCAACTGCTGCAAAAGGGATTGCTGCTTTTTCTGGAGTTGCTGTTGGCGCTGTAGGTGCTACTTTTGCTTTAGCAAACTCCGTGGCTACTGCTGGGGACAATTTTCAAAAAATGGCTTTAAGAACAGGTTTGTCGGTTTCTGATTTATCTAGGCTAGATTTCGCTGCAAAACGTTCTGGAACAAACATTCAAGTTTTAGAAAGTAGTATCCGCTATTTGACGAAAGCAATGGCGGATACAAAGAATGGTTTAGGTGAAGCCAAAAAAGGTTTCAATGAACTTGGAATCTCCGTAATTGACAGTCAAGGACATCTCCGGAACTCATTCGATGTGTTAAAAGAAGTATCTAATAAACTTTCGAAAATGAAGAATGAGACGGAGAAGATCTCCGTGGCACAGTATATTTTCGGAGCCCGTTTTGGAACTCAGTTACTCCCGCTTCTTACAAGCGGAACGCAAGGGCTAACGGCGTTGCTCCAGAAATCTGATGAACTAGGCTACACTTGGAGCACCCGTGATGCGAATGCCGCTGCTCTGTTTCGAGATAGGTTAACAGATTTAGAGAGTGCATTTGATGGATTCAAAAAGAGTTTAATGGTTAATACGTTTCCGTTTTGGGAAGGCGCACTACTTGGTGCGCAAAGTTTTATTCAATCCCTTATGGCTGTCGAGGATACTATGGGAGACGTTAGTGAAGACAGTTATGCTATGGGAAACAGCGTTTTAGATGTATTTCATTCATTATCTGATGCAGTTGTTAAATTTCAAAATGGATTTGTTCAAGTTGTCAATACTCTTGGAATAGGCCTTTTGAAGATTCTTGGGCCTGTGGGTGAAGTTGCTGCGGGTATAAGTGGAATCTTCACGGGCAAAGGGTTTAAAACAGAATTTAATAACACTAAATCTTTCTTGTCGCTGCAAGAGGATATTTTGAAAAGGACGATGCATATATCAAGTGATATAACGTCTAAACGCTTGGACGAAACAACTAAAATCTTTAATAAGTCAAAAAAAGAGTTCGAAGATTCTCAAAAAGCACTTGACTCCTACAAAAAAGCCCTTGCAAATGTAGGGGTTGCTGCAGTTAATACAGGAAGTAAGATAAGTAATGCAGCAAATAAAGCAGCAAGTGCTTCTTCAAAATGGCGGACATTTAATATTGAAGGAATTTCTTCGAATCGTCTTCTGTCTTACGTTGGAAGTTTGACGTCCAAAACTGTTTTGAAACACGTTGTAGAAATTCAATTAAAGTGGGACGGTCGTAAAATAAAAATGGATACAAGTAATCCTCAACTTGCACAAGAAATAGGCCGTGCAGTTTTAAGGCAAATTCAAAATGGACGTGCAGTTGCTTTTGGAGCAGGAGGATAAAAATGCCCGGCAGTGTTCTGATAAACGATGGAACTTCAACAGGAATCAAGTTCATTGACGACACGGGGGATTACGTTGCCCCTACTGTGAACGTGGTTACTGGGATAAATTCTGTGATTGCAATGCAAAACAAAATCATGTTCAAACGTGAAATCACAGTTGAGTGCAGGAGTTTGCAAGTCCGCGATAGTTTAATGCAGGCTCTTCTTGATCCAGATGGCGTTGTTGTTAATGGAGAGCAATACGTTGTTGTCTCTGTGACGCCGATTGAGACATTTGGTATTGGAGATACTAATCCTGTGCAAGTTTGGACATACAGAATAGAGTTGGTGATGGCTTAATGATCGTGAAAATTCCTACAATAAGTATTGAAACTGAGAGATTGGGGCTTCTTTCTGGTATAACCATTACAAGTCTTGCGTTCTCTGGATCCATATTCACGAAAGGGGATGCAAGTATTGTATTTTATGAAGTTCCGCGGAACGGTGCATTTTATAATGTATGGGACATGGGTGGTAAGTGGGTAATTT
The DNA here is from genome assembly GCA_964465465.1 of uncultured Caldisericales bacterium. GTDB lineage: Bacteria > Caldisericota > Caldisericia > Caldisericales > Caldisericaceae > AUK232. The sequence goes on along the minus strand of CAYXJW010000088.1, from coordinate 14,301 downwards.
ATTTTGATGGGAACCCGGTTTGGACTGGTTATGCAATGGATGTGCGAAGTGAACGATTAGGGAAATTAATGAAAAGATCCGTTTCCTTAGTTGACCAAACAGAGGCCTGGAATGTTCTTGTGAAAGATAAAATGTATCCGGCATCGCCAAATCCTTCTTATACGGTTGGAGATCTAATATCTGATTTGGCGAATGATGGGGCTCTTGCTTCCGGAGTTCCTCTTGAAAATCTCCCTGATAATTCTACTTTACTTTCTGATATTTTGGACGGAGGTGTTTATACTATTCGAAGTTCTACATATCTTGCAGAACTTCAAAAAGTATTGACGTGGGTAGGATATAAATTGTATGCAGATCCTTATAATGGGAGTATAAATATTATTGATCCTAACAACACTCCTGCTACAGGTAGTCTTCCAATATCTTTTAATAGTGAAAACCTTCTTTCGGCTGGGTTTGATATGCAATATTCGAATATTGCAACAACAGTAGTCGTAGGAGACAAGGTTTCTGGAAAGGCAGTTGCGTATGGATATCTTGCAGATACTTCGGATACTACTAATTTTGATATCAGGAAACTCGAAAAAGTTGCCTTTGCGACTACTTTTGGAGTGAAAGAAGATAAGTTGAAAGATATTGCAAAAAACATATTTGACTTATCCCGGAGGGGGAGTCAAACATTGAGTTTGAGTGTTGCAGGATATTACACAACCTCATTGCTTTGGAATAGTTTATCCTGGATCGATGCAAACGGAAATGCTGGGAATTACAAGATCTCCCGGTATGCGGTCAATGTAACTCCGCAAGAAATTACAACATCACTGGAGGCTATATTATGATTGAGTCTATGATGGAGCATAAGGTGCAAACGGCTATTCAAGGTATGACTCACGTGCTTCGGTATGGAACTTTTTCAAACACGGGAGGCGATATTCTTGTATCCTTCGGATTCACGTTTATCCAGAAACCTATTATTTTTGTCCAGGCTGTAGAAGACTCTAATGATGAAAGTGCTCAACCTATATGTTACGTGAAAGCACTTTCTCAAGATGCAAATGGATATTATACAGGATGCACTGTGCATACAGATGGAAAGGGTAGCAGTGTTAATTGGATGGCAATTGGTATAGGAGTTTCAAGTGATTAAGTTGATTCGAGTCAAAAAATCCGATTGGAATTATGATTTATATTTGGCATCAAATGCTTTAGGGGCGATGTATGCAGCGAATCCTAACATTGTAGGCTGGGAGCATTTTAAACATCCTGATTCTGGATCTACCTCAATACTGTATCCGTTTCAATATGTAAAAAATAAAGGGAGTTTTCGTAGCGGAGGAAGACTTTTTGATATAGATGGCACTTTTTACGGAGCAAAAACAAATGAAAGGACTGTCCTTATCTTCACGAGGATGTGGATTGATGACTCACCGAATCCAGTTGAGAAAAGAATCTTGCACATACCTCTCACATATACTGCAGTAGAAGACGATTTCAGTTGTGCTTCTGATTTCAATACTATTTATTCTGTGGATACTTTTCAAGACCTCAGTGAAGGAAGCGATTCCTGCGCAAAACGAATTTATTTGCAGAAGTATTCTGGAGAAGACAATGTTTTTTGTCTTGAACAATTTTTGAAAGTAACATATTCTATACTTCCTGGACCTGACTTACATCAGTATCATACAGTGAATGACGATGACTCTGTTAATTTTGCAGTTCATGTAACTCCGAATAGTTCTAGGGGAACGGATACTTGGGAGGCTACGCAAGTTAGAACTCAATTTTCTTACTATTCCGACTTTCATGATTTGCTTCATGACTACACGAAGCCTATTATATGTAATGATGGTGGTGATGTAGATTTTCATATTATTTATAGCATTGATAATTATCCGGCTAGTGGAGATGTTCAGTATGTTAGAGCACGTATTGAGAACAATGATCAATCAAAAGTATCTCCGTGGACTTCTTTTGTTACCTTAGACCCTTCAAATCCTGGTGATAATACTTCAAAAAGCGGAATCCTTTCGGGAGTCAGGACCGAGATACATCCTCTTGGACTCTCATTTCATAAGAATGCTTTATACTTCTTTTATGAAAAGTATGAAGAAGACTTTGATAACAATGAGTCCACGTGGACATCGTATCTAAGGAAATATGATAGTGATGGGAATTTGCAAGATGAATTTTCTTTTTATGAAACTAATACTGATTATGGAAGTGGAACCGAATATTCAAAACCTCCAGACATTTTTTGGGATTCAAATGTTGTTTACATTTTGGGGAATCCAACAGAATACTCTTTAGAACCCTTGCATATACACAGAGTGAATGTGGCAACTCAAGATTCTGTGGCAAAACAGATAGATTGTAGTTCAAAAGTATCGGAAGGGACGATTTCTTCTTATTATGTTCTTGGTAGTGGCAATGTTTATATAGGTGTCTCAAACTATTATAATTATACAAAAGGATTGATTTGGAACTTTGATACCGAAGAATTTAGTGATCCGGGTTTGCCTATTGGAATCTGGGGGCAAATTTCGCCAACATTTTCAAGAGGTAATTTCTGGTTTGAGTTTGATGATGGCGACTACGTAGGAGTTGCATTTACAGGAGTTCCTCCATTTAGTGCAACGTTTTATCCTTTTGGGCAGATCGCATTACAAAGGACGGTGATTTCTAATGAAAGTTAATTTTGAAGTATTTCGTGGAGACACGTTTGAAAAAACACTGTTTTTTACAGATAGTGAAGGGAACAACTTGGACATTACTAACTGGACTATAACCTTCACTGTTAAACGTCCGGAATATATCGTAGGAGACGATAATGATACTGATGCACTAATTCAGGTAAGAAATGTTGTATCAAATGGACTTGCAGGTAAAACAACAATAAAATGTGTTATCGATATAGATCCAGGAAATTACGTTTATGATGTTCAAATTGTGAAAAGCAATGACGAAGTTCGCACGATATTATTTGGAGACTTTATTGTAAAAGCAGATGTAACTCGAGAGGTGTGAAGAGAATGAGTGACGAGATAAATGTTCGCATTGAGGAGACTACAATACACGTGCAAGTTGTAACTCCTGGAGTTAGCAAATTTATTGAATTGGAAGATACGCCACAAACTTACAAGGAGGGAAAGTTTTTGAAAAGCACATCTTCTGGAATAGTGTTTGCTGTTCCTCAAGGTGGCGGAGACATGCTAGTGTCAATCTACGACGCGAATCACAATGGCATTGTAGACTTTTCGGAAGGTGTTCGCGTTTTGTCGTCTTTTCCAGCGACGGCAAAACAAGGAGACATCGTCGTGATTGCTGGAAAAGTGTTTATAAATCTATAGCGGAGGTGAAAGTATGGCTTGGAAAAAGATTTTACTTGAAGGGGATGCAATTGAAGCCCCTAGTAACGCAGCACAAGGAGACATCTTGTATTATGATGGATCTTCATGGACAAGATTACCTGCTGGCACTGCAGGACAGTTGCTTGCAACGGGTGGATCAGGAGCGAACCCAAGTTGGGTAGATGCAAGTGGAACAACAGACGAGAAGGTAAAGGCAGACAGTAGTGATCCGTCTGCAGGGTATTTGTCGGATAAAGTTGATGGAACAACTATTGAAGAAGATGCCGCCAATCATGTAATTGGAATAAAAGATGGTGGAGTAACAGTTGCAAAGTTAAACATTGATAGTGACTTACCTATGAACTATAAACAGTTGCTTCATGCTGTTGTGGAAACTGGAACATCATTGCCAAATACAGGCAACGAAGTCGCTGGACAAGTTTTTTACAACTCCAGTGATGGCCACTTATACGTGTATGGAGCATAGCGATGAGTCGAAAGAAAAAGGGTAAAGCAATTGTTGATACAGAAAAAATTATTGCAAACCTTGTATCAAACGAAGTCGCGAAAACCGAGACATTACTGCGACAAAAGCAACGTGAGTCCGAAGAAGAATTTCACAATGCAGTAGTAAACAAAATCCAAGAATTGAACCTTACACCGCAGTCTGTGGTTTTCGTATTGGATGTATTAAAGAGTGAAATTTTGGAACAATTTTTACAAAAGGTGGTGAGAGACAATGTATAAAGATGATATTGTCAGGAAACATTATACTTCTGGAGCCGATTTCGTTTCTGATTTGTTTAGCGCAATGGAAGCGATGGGATGGACACTTGAAGACAATCAAGATGCTTCTAAATACAGAGTATATAGTTCTGACGGAGAAAATGGAGATCGGATTAAAGAGTTCATAAAGATAGACTATAGTTCTTCTTCGCAATTACATGCTACAGCATATTATCATTGGGACAGTAGTTCGCATTCAGGAGTTGGAACTGCTTATGGGAACCAGGTGCTTGCGAATGTTTCATCAAATTTTTATGGATGGATTTATGGAAACAAGAACCTTGTTGTAATTCTCACACTGTTAGGGTCTAGTTATTACGTTTCATTTTTCGGACATTTTCCTAAAAGGTTTTGGACGACTCCTTTAGCACATCTTACAGCAGACGCGACTTCTGGTTCAAATATTACATTGACTTTAGATACTACAGGTGATTTTATTGCAGGAAAAGAATATCAAATTGTAGGGGCTTCCGGTGAAGGACGTGATAGAATAAAAGTAACTTCGATAACAGATGCAACCCATTTAGTAATTGAAAGTTTACCCCGAAACTATAGTTCTGGATCTCTTTTTGGAGCAGCCCCCTCAACATTTGGAGTTCTCAGCGGACTTAATGGAGTCGATTTTTATTTGACATGCCCTTATAATGCTGCAGGAACATCATCTGGATCTAGTTCAGGAAAAGCACGTTTAAATGATCCTTTATTTTCCACAAGTTATCTTGACCCAGACCAACGAGAAAACTTGTATATTTTGCAACCTATGAGTGCTCTTGAATATAATGGAATTGGAGTTCTTGGGTATTCTGATGAATATTTCTTATATGCTCCTACAGGATCTTCAGAAGATGTTTTTTCGATTGGAGAAAAAGATCACGGAGTTTCTTCGGGAAGTAATGATGCTACTCATTTGAATGATACAACAAAGAATTGGGCTTCTTCGGCCTTTCAAGATAAGGTTCTTGTTATTACTGGAGGGCCGGGTGCTGGAGAAATACATAAGATTGCTTCGAATACAGCAACACAAATTACGATAGTTGACTCTTTTGTAACGGTGCCAGATGATACAAGTTCATATCTTGTAGCAGATGCTGCATATAGATATCTTTCTTCATATAATCATTTGGCCGTTAAAGAAGGTGTATAAAAATGACTTTCTATAGTGCTATCGCGTTGTCAAAAGAAGACATCTTGAAAAACATTCAAAAAGCAGATTACACTTCTGTTTTTAAGCCTTTGTGTGATGTGCATGAAAGCGTTTCTTTATCAAAAGAAGACATCTTGAAAAACATTCAAAAAGCAGATTACACTTCTGTTTTTAAGCCTTTGTGTGATGTGCATGAGGCTCATATTTTACAGAAAAAGATATTAGTGGAGAAAGGAAAATGAATTTTCGAGACGCGCTCTTAATTAAGTTAGGCACAAAAGGGACTTGGAAGAAAGTTGTGTTCATGGAGGATTTGATTACGCATACCGTGAATACGGAAAATCCTCATCAAGTTTTAGTTAGACAAACCCTTGCTTCTCCACCGACAGCACCGAATTCTCCTGGACAAAAAGGAGACATTGCAATTGATGAAAATTATCTATACGTTTGCATTGCAAAAAACACTTGGAAACGTATAGAACTGACAGCATGGTGATTCTTATGAAAAGAAACTTTACAATCATACTTGTATTACTTGCTTTTCTATTTGGAGTTTTTCTGGGACACCTCACCGTGAAAGAGGTTCCCCAGAAGCAGCAAAAGATTGGAAACACTTCTGTTCAATTGGCTCAAGAAATTACTGTTTTACGTCCATCATTCATGACGTCGCAAGAACTTGATTCAATTGTTAAAGGAACTCCACTTTATGGACTTGGAAAGCACTTTTTAGAAGCAGAAAAGGAAAGTGGAATAGGTGCAGATATATTGCTTGCCATTGCGATTCATGAAAGTGATTATGGACGTAACTATTGGAGTGGATACGCAAAGTATCAGGGAAAAATATATCCTTGCAATCAAATTTTTAGTTGGGGGATTACGGACAGTGGTCCGAAAGTATGGGCTTTCTATAGAAGCAAAAAAGAGTGCTTGTTGGGTGGAATTAATCCTATCACTGGAGCCTACCAAAAAGGAGTTCCCGAGTTGATTTATGAATTGTATTTGAAACCCGGAGCCATTTACTACAGCGGCGAAACCTTGTGGTCTATAGGACAGCACTATGCAAGTGACGGCTCATGGTATCGGAAAGTTGAAAATATTTTAGAAACGTTTCCTAAAACGCAACTTGAAAAAGCGCAAGAATGGATAGTAGGATCAAGAATTCTAAAACCTTATGATAAATCAAAAGGTATTAAACCTCCAGCAGATTATTGGGACAGGCCTCTCACGCGCCGTGAGTTGGCTGTGATTTTGTATCGAATTCAAGAAGGAAGGTGACACGTATGAAATTGACCGGGTTTTTACTATGGATCGGGATGTCCGTCCTTGTGAGTTACACAGGGACAGTTATTTTTCGTTTTAGTGTTTTCAAGAAAGAGAAAATATGGAGATTCAAAACAAGTGATGTAAAATTATTTATCATGATTGCTCTTTCCGAAATTGTTATGATCAGTTATATCCATTTGAACACTGTTTTAGGCATCTTCGGATATTTTGGAATATTTTTGTATCCGTTAGAAGATGCAATTTTGTCTGGTGTTTTAGTATCAGCCGGATCGGACTTTCTGTATCAAATATATAAGACAATTTTAAATTACAAAGATCTTTTAAATGCTAAAAAGGAATTGCTTAATAAAGCAAAGAAAAGAGAGGAGGTGTCAAAATGAAATGGGGTTCGGAAAAAGATAAGGCGCAAACTGTTTTTTATTACCTTGCGGCAATTGTATTAGTTTTGGTGATACTTGGAATGCTAACAGATTTTATTTCATGGAAAAGTGCTGTTGGTATGATAAAAAGAAATTTACCAACAAATGGCGCTTACAACGGCATGGAATATAAATTTAATTGGTTGTGGTTTACTAAACCTGTTCGCTTTCATATTTATCTGTCCTCCGACGAGGATCTAAATCTTCATACATATTATGATACGCAGTATAAGAAAAAGGTTGAAGGCCTTGTGGACGGCGTTCTTCCAGGTGTTGGCGGGTTTGAGGCTCCTATTACGCAAAACGAGTTTGAGACACAGGCCAGTTCCGCAAAGGGAATGTGGCAAATAAAAGGAAATATTTATTTGCTGAATAAAGGAAAGAAAGTATATAAAAAAGTATTCGTTGGGTATGCTCCTGTAGATTATCCAATTACACCAAACATTATAAACACATATAAACAGAGCATAGACCCGGACAATGACATGACGCAAGATGTAATTGAATGGCTGTGCACTTTCAGTCATGATAGTCTACATCAATACATTGTAAAAATGTTTGAAACGGGTAAACAACAAGAATTGTTTCAAAAACCAGGAATCTATGCATACCGACTAGACTCTGTTATCGCATCGCAAGTGAAATGGAAAAAAGAATACAAGAAAATTTTTACAGGAAAACGCACAGCCCTTTTAGGAATTGTATATACTATAGATAATCAAACATATTTTGACTTTATACGAGGAGCCTATAGGATTTCATGTCATAACGGAGGCTACGTATGGAGCGATCTAAAATAATCATTGTCATAGTATTATGTATCTTGGTGAGCATGATCTTCAGTATAAGAACCCCTGTGAAAAGTTCGAAAAAGAAACTCAAAGTTACGCAAGGGACTGTGTATTTAAATAAAAATATAGGACTCCCGCCGAAAGCGCGGAAAGTCCTAGACAAAATATTACCATGAGGGAAGAGGATGAGGAAAAAAATGTTACTAATCGCAGAGATATTAAGTTTAATTGTCGCAGGTATTCTTTTTTGGAGCGGCTTTCAATCAATAGAGCCACCTGTTTTTACAAAAGTTTCTCACAGATATGTAGCAGACGATAAATATTGGGGTATGCCCGTGACTTTGACGGAGATGATTACGCCACAAGATATTGCGATACAGGAGTTTGTGAAAGAGAATTCTCTAAATACCGGGTCTCCTGAGCAACGTGTAATCAAGACTTTTGATTTGTTTGAGCGTTCGGGAGTCTACTTCTATACAGCGGATTCAACAGCAACCTTTTCAAACGCTGTGGTCAAATTTGGAAACTTTCCTGATTTATGGGAGTTTCCGAAATTTATTCTTGCAGAATACAAAGCCACAGGCAAGATCGCGGTTGATTGTGAAACTGGGTCAATGCTTTTGACATCGTTGTTTCTTGCCGAAGGAGTTCCAGCAAGAGAAGTCATCGGTGAAGTAGACATCCCGAACCAGGGCATTTACGGTCATGGGTGGTGCGAGGTAAACTTGGATGGAAAATGGTATCTAATAGAAAGCACGCGTGGAAAACCTCTTCAAAAGTTTATTCCCACACCTAAAATTTACAAACCTTATTTCTATTTCACAGATACATACGTGAACGCTTTGCAAAATGTAAAAATAGAAGACATTGAAAAGATTCATACGCTTACACCGGATGGAGTGCGCGCGCTAAACAGATATCTAGATAGTATTGGTTTATAACTACTCAAGATCGGAAAGAAGTAGATTTCCAGCAATCTTACGTTTCTTATTTAAGAGACGTAAGATTTTTTCTTCTATAGTATTGCGAGCGATTAACTCATAGATTGTAACATTCTTTTTCTGCGATAATCTATATATTCGATCTTGGGCTTGTTGATTCACTGCTGGAGACCATGATTTATCAATGAAAATTACAATGGATGCAGCATTTAAATTTAATCCTTGGCCTCCAGCGCCTAGGATAGCCGCGAATACTTTCACATTGCCTTTTTGAAACTGTCGTAACATTTGTTGTCTTTCGTTTGAAGAAACTCCTTCCACAAATTCCACGTGCGAGACATTATTTGCGATCAGTATTTCAAAAACTAAGAGTTTTTAAGCAATACTTCAGCAAGTTTATCAAGTATCGGGTAATGTGGTTGTGGACTTCCGCCGCCACCATTTTATTGAATTGCAACTAAGTATATTAAACAATTGATAAATCAGTATATCCTGTATTCCTCAGAATTACTTTAAATGTTTCATTTATGTCTATTTTGACAATTTCAATGCTGGAAATATAGAAAGATGATATCAACCACCAACCATTATAATTGCTAATACAATAATCACACTAAATACAGAAAAAATTAATTTGAAAAAATTCTACTGAATGGTAAAATAGAACTGGGGGTGAGTAATGAAAAAACATAGATATTTCTTCGTAATCTTTATTGTGGTCTTTATGCTGTCTTCTTTAACAGTACCAGGTTGCGGAATAGTAAACAAGCAAGACAATTATTCACAAAAAACAGGAATAAATTCCTCAATTTCAACCAGAGAAAAGGAACTCACAGCAAAAGATGCATTTAAATTTGCACAAGACAAAGGTAAAAATTGGGCAAGCGATTCTGTTTTCGTAAGTATTCACAATTATGCAGGAACCAAAAATCAAGACGGAAAGGCAGATATTTGGATAGCAAAATTCTATTCAAGAGCAAGAAAAAAAGTGCTAAAGATAACCATTTCCGAAAATGGAAGTAAAATATCAACCGATGAAGTGCCAATGCATTCAACCGTAAAAGCAGTAAAAGGCAATTGGATAAATAGTGATCAAGCAATGAAAATTGCAATAAGCAGGTACGAAGATAAGGAATTTGAGGATTGTTGGATGTCACTTCTACAAGGAGAAAATGTGCCTGAATGGAATATAAAATTCAGAAGAAAAGATAAAGAGCCATTCTGGGTTGAGATAGATGCTACAACTGGAAAACTAATAAAAACAAGAACTGGCTATTAGAATTTTTACGAATATCTGGATAAGATAGCATAAATGCCCGCCACATTCAGGCGGGCATTTATATAAATCAATAACCGAGCAATTTTTTTGAGATTGCGTTTTGTTTCTCTATAAAATCCTTTTCATTGAGTTTTACAAAGTTTCCATTTTCTATAACAACTTCACCATTAATCATTGAAAAATCAACCTGTTTTGCATCGCATAAGACAAGTGAAGCAACAGGATCGTCTAAACCTCCTGCAAATTCAAGGCGGTCCATCTTAAATCCTATTATGTCCGCTGCTTTCCCTTTTTCAATGGAACCAATTTCTCTATCCATTCGAAGAACACTTGCTCCGCCCATCGAACCCATCTTTAAAGCCTCCCGTGGACTTATTGCATCTGCACCGTATTTAACTCTCTGCAAAAGCATTGCATTTCTTATCTCCATAAGGAAATTGCCTGTATCATTTGATGAACTCCCATCTACTCCAAGTCCTATTCTTATATCTGTTTTTTTCATTTCAGTGACTCTTGCAATACCCGAACCAAGACGCATATTAGAGGTTGGACAGTGAGACATACCAACACCATTATCCGAAAGTTTTTCTATATCTTTATCAGACAAATGCACAAGATGTGCGAACCACGCTCTTGGATTTAACCAACCAAGTTTTTCCATGTAATCAACAGGTCTTAACCCGAACTTTGACAGACAAAATTCTTCTTCATCTTTTGTTTCAGCAAGGTGCGTGTGAATCAAGAGGTCGTATTTTTCAGCAATTTCTACAGTTTCTTTCATTAAATCTTCCGTAACCGAGAACGGTGAGCAAGGTGCAAGTGCTACTCTTCTCATTGAAAATGGTGAACTATCATGGTATTTCTCTACAACTCGTATAGAATCTTTAATAATCTCGTCTTCTGTTTGGACGACAGAATCAGGTGGCAAACCACCGTCTTTTTTTGAAAGAGACATACTTCCCCGAGTTGCATAAAAACGAATTCCTGTGATATCAGCACCTTCCATCTCGGCATCAATCAAATTGGGATGTCCCTTTGGGAAAAGGTAAAGATGATCCGTTGTTGTGGTGACACCGCTTTTCATAAGTTCCATTGTAGCAACAACAGTTGAAATCATCACTGCTTCTTCATCAATATTTTTCCACTTCTCATAAAGGAAAACAAGCCAATCAAACAATTTTGCGCTGGCTACTTCAGGAACAGATCTAAACAATGATTGATAAAAATGATGGTGTACATTAACAAATCCTGGTAAAAAAACCATACCCTTTCCAGAAATTTCCCTGTCCTTTTCCACATCGGGTGGTTCTCCTGCTCCAAGATCTTTTATTACATTGTCAACAATATAAATCCACCCATTTTTAATTTCCCTATTTCTTGAATCAAAAGTCGCAATAATGTCAGCATCTCTAATCAGTGTTTTCATTTTTAGACCTCTCCTTTAAAAGAGTATAAACAAGTTCACTTGTTGCAGGAATTTTGAAAATTCTAATGCCTGTTGCATCGTGAATTGCGTTAGTAATAGCAGGCGCTGTTGCTACCATAACGGTTTCTGCAATTCCTTTTGCTCTGTAAGGTCCTGTTTCCTCAGGATTGATAACAGGCACAGTTTGTATTCGTTTCGGTGCATCCTTTGCAGTAGGAATAATATAGGTTGAGAAATTTACTGTTTTGAATATCCCTTTTTCAATTTTTACATCCTCAGTTAGTCCATATCCCATACCCATTACGTATCCACCTTCCACCTGTGCTTCAAACCCCTGTCTATTTATAACAATTCCTCCGTCAACTACTTCTGCGCCTTCTATAACTTTTGTTTGCCCCGTAAGTGTATTTACCTCAACAAGTGCAAGATGTCCAGAGTATGCAAATATGTGATGCGGAAGACCGAAAGCATCCTTTATTTTTATATCTGCAATAGGCATAAGGAAATAGCCCTCAGTTTGAGGAAGATGGCCACTTTCTTTGAGAAATTCAAATGCAATTTTTTCATAACTTATGCTGATCTCAGGATGTCCATTCAAATAAAAATTCCCATCTTCCGGTACGAGTTCTTCTTCAGTTACATCGAGGATCTCTGCAGCCTTTTTCTTCAAAATTTTCATCATCTTTTCAGAAGCAATAACCGCAGCCCTTCCGCCTGTATACACGCCTCTTGAAGCACTTGTAGGCCCTGAGTCTGCTGTAAGATCTGTATCTCCTAATATTACACGCACTTTTTCGACCGGGCATTTCATTGCTTCTGCAACTATTTGAGCATAAGATGTACCTGTACCCTGACCATAATCAACGATTCCTACACCTACTATAAATCCTCCATCCTCTTTGAATTTTAATGTTGCACCTCCATAGTCAGGCAAACCAATTCCAAGTCCTGTGCCTTGATATGTAAGCGCAAAGCCTATTCCTCTCTTAATCCAGGGCCTTTCAGGATCAGTTTTTTCAATATTTTTTCTATTTTTCCATATATCTGTTTCTTTTACACCCTCGAGAACGGCAAGCGTACCTACACTTGTGGTAAGTTTATTTCCAATGGGGGAGATGTCGCCTTTTTTTAAGGCATTTTTCTTTCGCAATTCTATTGGATCTATTCCTAACTTTTCAGCAATGATATCCATTTGAGTTTCCATTGCAAATGTAGCCTGAGGTACACCAAAACCTCTAAACGCACCTGCGACACCGTTGTTTGTGTAAACGCAGTATCCATCGATGTAAACATTGTCAAGTTTGTACGGACCACATGCGTGTTCTACTGCAAGATTTAAAACAGGTCCACCCAAAGAGGCATAAGCACCGGTATCTGCATAGATCTCTACTTTATTTGCAACGAGTGTTCCATCTTTCTTTACTGCAGTTTTATACTTCATTATCATTGGATGGCGTTTCCAGTATGAAATAATAGATTCTTCTCTTGAAAGAACAATTTTCACCGGGCGCTTCGTTTTCAATGCAAGCAAGCCAAGAATTGGTTGAATTGTTAGTTCATCTTTTCCACCAAATGCACCACCCACTGGATATGAAACCACATGAATCTTTCTTGGATTAAGTGCAAGGCATCTTGAAAGTTGCATTTGATCTCTTTGAGGATATTGTGAACCCGCATAAACTGTAAGAGTACCATCATCCTCTAACTTCGCAACACCAGATTCAGTTTCAAGGAATGCATGCTCCTGTCTTCCAGTATAATAAGTATGCTCAACAATTAAGTCAGCTTCTTCAAATGCCTTTTCAACGTCGCCTCTGACAATTTTCGTGTGTAAGTGAACGTTTCCTCCCTCGTGTACCTTTGGAGAATCAGGAGAAATCGCTTTAATCGGATCATCTACAACAGGAAGAGGCTCGTATTGAACTTCTACAAGTTCGGCTGCTTTTTCAGCAATCTCCTTCGTTTCTGCAGCAACAGCTGCAACAGCATCACCGATGTATCTCACTTTGTCCTCACAAAGTACAGGTTGATCAGGAACCACTATGCCAAAACCATTCAATCCAGGAACATCTTTCCAGGTAACTACGGCAACAACACCGGGAAGGGCTTCTGCCCTGGAGGTATCTATTTTGAGTATTCTGGCATGAGGATATTTGGAGCGTACAATTTTGCCCCAAAGCATATTAGGAAATGAAAGATCAGACATATATTTTATATGACCTGTTGCTTTTTCCGCTGCATCTACACGTGGAACTGACTTTCCTATGTACTTATATTCTCCCATAATTACCTCCTGTTCCAACTGTTTTTATATAATTCAAGTAAACCCTCATACAATAGGTTTACGCTCATATCCTGCCTATATTGAAGAGAGGCTCTTACATCAGAAATGGGAGAAACTTCTCTCCATGCAAGTTGTGCTATATATCGAATTTTTTCCGGAGAATCAACTTCTGTATCCATTAAGGCATTCTCCACTCTTGATCCTCGTACAACAGTAGGCGCAACAGCGCCAAAAGCAATAAGTGCTTTATCAAACCGATTTGCCCCACCAGATTTACGAAGTTTTGCAGCAACGCTCACCATTGAAATCGCAAGTGCACTCCTCTGCCCTAATTTTTTAAAGAATCCGATTTCGTTATCCTTCATTTTCGGAAAATAAATATCGGTCAAAAGTTCGTTAGGTTTTAGTACGGTTTTTCCTGGACCCGTAAAAAAATCTTCAACAGAAATTACTCTTTCGCCATCTTTACTTTGCAATTTTAGTTTTGCCTCCTGGACAAACAATGCCGGAATAGTATCTCCAGCAGGCGAAGCATTGGCAACATTACCGCCAAGTGTCCCTCTATTTCTTATCTGGGGAGAACCAACCGTCCTACAGGCA
>CAYXJW010000087.1:0-20141 GCA_964465465.1 uncultured Caldisericales bacterium | reverse complement strand
CCAGTGTTCTTTATGCAAGAGAGGGTTGGAAAGAACGGAAAAATTTTTAAAACATTCAAGTTTAGAACGATGGTTGACGGAGCGGATAAAAAAACGAAAGGTATATACATAGATAAAAAGAATCCGTATGTTACGAGGGTTGGCAAAATTTTGAGGAGAACAGGGATAGATGAACTTCCACAACTGATAAACGTTTTAAAGGGAGATATGAGCCTTGTAGGTCCACGTCCTACGTTGGAATATCAGGTTAAAAAGTATAACGATTTTCAGAAAAAAAGGCTTTTGGTGAAGCCCGGAATTACTGGTTGGGCACTTGTTAACGGAAGAAATAAACTCACATGGGAAGAGAGAATAAAACTTGATGTGTGGTATGTTGAACATTGGAGTTTTTGGCTTGATATAAAGATTTTGTTTAAAACGTTATGGGTCGTTGCAAAAGGAGAGGGCTTGTATGCTGAGAGGAAGACTGATGAAATCGCAAAATTCGACAAATAGTGTTTACATAATAGGTGCTGGAGGACATGGACAGGTGGTTCTTGATGTCTTATTGAAGTCTGGAATTTCACCCGCTGGCTTTTTAGATGATGATAGGGCACTTTGGGGTAAGAATATTTTAGGTGTTCCAGTGTTTGGTGGAGTATTGGAGGCAAAGAAATTATCAGGAAAATTTATTGTTGCAATTGGTAGTAACGAAACGCGTAAAAAAATTGTGGAAATGTTAAATTTCCCTGACGATAGATATTTCACTGCAATTCACCCAAATGCCGTTTTGGGGGAAGATGTGAGGATAGGAGCAGGTGCAATGATTATCGGAGGGGTTGTTATAAATGTTCAAACGAAAGTTGGAAGACATGTCATTATAAATACTGCTTCATCTGTTGATCATCACAATGAAATAGGTGATTTTGTTCATATCGCACCCGGTTCTCATACTGGTGGTAATGTAAAAATAGAAGAAGGCAGTTTTTTAGGAATAGGTGTTTCTGTAATACCCGGAGTTAAAATTGGCAAATGGAGTGTTGTCGGAGCAGGTGCCACCGTCATTTCAGATATACCTGCTTACTCTGTTGCAGTTGGTGTGCCTGCAAGTGTGGTAAAAAGGAGGCAAGTAAAGTGAAAATACCTCTGTCAAAACCGTGGATCACAGGTGAAGATATAGACGCAGTAAACCGTGTTATGGAAACTGCTTATTTGAGTTTGGGTCCTAAACTTGCAGAATTTGAACAAAAACTTTCAAAAGTGGCAAACAGAAAATATGCAGTTGCGGTAAACAGCGGAACAAGTGCCCTCCATCTCATTATCCGTTCTCTTGGAATAAAAGAAGGGGACGAAGTGATTACCACGCCGTTTAGTTTTATTGCATCTTCAAACTGCATTTTATTTGAAAATGCAAAGCCTGTGTTTGTTGATATAAAACCTGATACGTACAACATTGATGTTTCACTTATCGAAGATGCAATAACGGAGCGCACAAAGGCGATTATAGGTGTAGATGTTTTTGGACAACCTGCCGATTGGGAGAAACTAACTGCAATTGCAGATAAGCACAATCTCTATCTCATAGAGGATTCTGCTGAGGCAATTGGTTCTGAGTATAAAGGAAAACCTGCCGGTAGTTTTGGTGATGCTGCAATTTTTGCATTTTATCCAAACAAACAAATCACTACAGGTGAAGGTGGTGCTATCCTCACGGATAGTGAAAACATTGCGAACCTTTCAAAAAGTATGAGAAATCAAGGAAGAGGTGAAGGCGACGATTGGCTCAAACATGTGAGATTGGGCTACAATTACAGAATTGCAGATATAAATTGTGCGCTTGGGATTTCTCAAGTGAACAGACTTGATGAAATTGTAAGTAAAAGAAATGAGGCTGCCCGGTTGTATTCAAAAATGCTTGCAGAAATAGATGAAGTGGTCGTGCCTCACATTTCTCCAGATACCACTAAAATGAGTTGGTTTGTCTATGTGATTAGACTTTCAGAAAAATTTTCCGAGGAGGATAGAAATAAACTCATTGAAGAAATGCAGAGAAGAGGCATTCAAACGAGAAATTATTTTGCGCCAATTCATCTTCAACCGTTCTATGCTGAACAGTTTAACTTCCGCAGAGGGGATTTTCCCATTACAGAGTTTGTCTCTGAGAGAACGGTTGCTCTGCCATTTTACACCACTATTTCTAAAAGCGAAATACAGTTTGTTGTGGAAAACTTGAAAGAATCAATAAGGAGTGTGTTGAAGTGAATATTCTAACGAAGATTAGAAGAAATAAAAGTGTAATCATAGGATTTACTGAAAAGATTGTTTTGGACTTGATTTTGTACAATTTTTCAACACTTCTTGCTGTACTTCTTCGCTTTGATTTTTCTGTGAAAAAGTCATTTATTCATATAGATGATCCAGTTGGAATATTAAGCAACTTTATTTTTATTGCGTTTGCAGTTATTTTTCGTTTACCAGAACAAATTTGGCGTTATGTAAGTGTTAAAGAAATTTCAGATGTGTTTTTTACAGTGACATTTTCTAAAATTGTTTATGGGCTCTTCTTGTATTTATGGAAACCAAATATAAGATGGTCTCGAGGGGTGTATCTTATTTCGTGGTTTATCGCAATATTTTTCCTTACCGGAATTCGAATTTTTGTCCGAATTCTGATGGAAAACAACAAACATGAAAAAATATCCACAAGAAGGAAGAAAAGAGTTCTTGTAATTGGTGCAGGCGATGCTGGAGAAAAAGTAATTCGTGAGATTGTTGAGCATCCACAACTCAACTATGAAATTGAAGGCATTCTTGATGATGATATCCGAAAAAAAGGTGGTAAAATTCATGGATATACCGTTATAGGGCCCATTGATAGGTTGCCTTTCATTGTTGAGGAACGTAAAATTGACGTGGTGCTTGTTGCAATACCGAGCGCACCAAGACGGCTTTTCAGGAAAATTATTTCTCTTGTTTCTAATACTCCCGTTGAAGTTAAAACTCTTCCCGGTATCTGGGAAATAATTGATGGCAAGGTGAGTATAAGCAGCATAAGAAATGTGAAATTGGAAGATCTTCTCCCAAGACCGGAGATTATAACTGAAACCTCTGACATTAGAAAGTACATTGAAGGGAAAAGAATTTTAGTGACGGGTGCTGGCGGTTCAATAGGTTCTGAAATTGTAAGACAGGTTGCTTCCTTTAATCCAGAAACTCTTCTTATTCTGGACAAAGGTGAAAACGGTGTGTTCAATGTAGAAATGGATTTAAGAGAAAAACTGCACTTTACAGATGAAATTCCCCTGATTTGTGATATAAGAAACAGGGAAAAGGTTTTTAAAATTTTTGAAAAATTTAAACCTCACGTAGTTTTTCACGCTGCAGCGCACAAGCATGTTCCCCTGATGGAAAAAAATCCAGATGAAGCAGTTATGAACAACATTTTTGGAACAAAAAACCTCTTAGATGCTTCTATTGTAAATGGAGTGGAACGTTTTGTAAATATTTCAACAGATAAGGCAGTTAATCCCACAAGTATAATGGGTGCATCAAAAAGGGTTATTGAGTTAATGCTTAAACACTACACAGGTAAGGGCAGCACGGTTTTCACAAGTGTCCGTTTTGGAAATGTGCTTGGAAGTGCAGGAAGTGTAATAAAAATCTTTGAGAAGCAGATCAGAGAAACAGGTGTTCTCACAATAACGGATCCAAATATGGAGCGGTATTTTATGTTGATACCTGAGGCGGTTCAACTCGTATTGCATGCAGGTGCACTTGGAAAAGGTGGAGAAATTTTTGTGTTAAAGATGGGGGAGCGGGTTAACATTATGGAACTTGCAAAAACCTATGTGAAGTTGTCAGGGTTTGAAGTAGGCAAAGACATAAAAATTAAGATTATTGGCAATCGTGGTGGGGAAAAGATTTTTGAAGAGTTGTGGAGTGAAAATGAACAACTTGAAAAAACACCAAATCCTTACATATTAAGGATTAAGACAACTGGTTTGAACAATGAAAAGGCGTTTTTCACCAATCTTTCCATTCTTAAGAATGCTGCAGAAAATCTTGAGTTTAACGAAATCAGAAAAATTTTTATGAAAATAATACCAGAAGCAAAACTCAATTAGTATAAAAGGAGGGTGTTTTGAAAATTGCAGTTCTTGTTAAACAGGTGCCAGCAACGGATAAGGTGAAAATAGATGAAAAAACAGGCACAATGGTGAGAAGTGGCTTTGATGCCGAATTAAATCCACTTGATATGTATGCGGTGGAAGAAGCGGTAAGGATTAAAGAAAATTTTTCTAATGGTGCAACTGTTGTTGCAATTTCAATGGGCCCGCCTTCTGCAAAAGATGTTTTAAAAGATGCAATTTCAATGGGTTGTGATGAGGCGTATCTTGTTTCAGATAGGGTGTTTGCTGGATCTGACACGCTTGCAACTTCTTATGTGTTGTCTGCTGCACTGAGAAAGTTTGGCCCATTTGACATCATTTTTGCAGGTGAACGTGCAACTGATGGTGAGACAGGGCAAATTGGTCCTCAGGTTGCAGCGAGGCTTGGTATCCCGGCAATCACTTATGTGAGTTCTGTTAAAGAAATTTCACAGCACCGTATCACTGTGGAACGCCTTGTTGAGATGGGTAAAGAAACTATTCAAGCGGAACTTCCTGCATTGCTTACCGTTGTTAAAGAGATTAATGAACCGCGTGTTCCAGATCTTGCAGGTAAAATACGTGCATCGGTGAGCAATATCCCTGTGATTGGCGCAGAGAGTTTAAATATAGATGTGAAAAAAGTTGGACTAAACGGATCTCCCACACGGGTTATAAAAGTTTTTTATCCAAAACTCTCTCGCAATGGAAAGATTATTGCAGCAAAAAACGTTCATTTTGCAGTGAAGGAACTCATCAATTTCCTTAAAGAGAAATCAATAATATAGGAGCAATTATGAGGAACAATAAAAGCGGTTTTAACGGTGTGTGGATACTTGCAGAGAACAGGCAAAACGGTGTTAGCCCTGTTTCTTATGAACTCATTGCCTGGGGTAGAGAAATTGCAGATGCTTTGGAAACTGACCTTACAGCAGTTATTCTTGGGGAAAAACTTAAAGGCAGGTTAAACTCTTTGATAGAATACGGTGCGGATTCCGTTGTTGCAGTTGAAAGCCCGCATCTTGCTTTTGACCTGTCAGATATTCATTCAAATGTTCTTGAATTCCTTGTGAGGAAATACAGGCCAGAAGTATTTATAGCGTCTGCAACAACTTATGGAAGAACTGTAATGCCAATTCTCTCTGCAAAACTTGAAACTGGGTTAACTGCGGATTGCACATCTCTTTCAATTGAAAAAGACACACGCCTTTTGTTGCAAACGAGACCTGCAATAGGTGGAAATGTGATGGCTACGATCAAAACACCGTTCACAAAACCGCAGATGGCAACGGTTCGCCCAAAGTCTAAAAAACCACTCAAACCAAGCAAAAGCAGGTATGGAAAGGTTGTTTTTGAGAAAATTCCGCAGAGGTTTTTGCAGTCCAGAATGAAACTTGTCAAATTTGAGCAAAATGAAAACTCTGATAAACCTCTTCAAGAGGCAGATATTGTGGTTGCTGGCGGGAAAGGTTTGAAAAACGCAAAAAATTTTTTGATGTTGTTTAAACTTGCCGATCTTCTTGGAGGTGTGGTTGGAGCGTCGCGGCAGGCGGTGGATATGGGCTGGATCTCCTATCCTCACCAGGTAGGGCTTTCCGGGAAAACCGTTACTCCGCGTTTGTATTTCGCAGCTGGAATTTCTGGCGCTGTTCAGCACATTGCAGGAATGTCTTCGTCAAAATACATAGTTGCGATTAATAAAGATCCTGAAGCAAATATTTTCAAGATTGCTGATTTTGGAATAGTGGGCGATCTGTTTGAGGTATTGCCCATCTTAATTAAGGAACTTGAGAAGGAGCGTGATAAAAGTGAATGAGTTTTCTAAAATAACAAAATCCTTTGTGAGAGATTTAAGGAAAATTGTAGGTGAGTATGCTGTTATTTTTGAAGATACTGACGCATTGCAATCATATTCTTATGACGAAAGTGGCGGAGATTATTACTCTCATATGCCTGATGTCGTTGTGAAGCCTGAAAACTCAGAGCAGATTGCAAAGATTGTGAAACTTGCAAGTGGAGTTCACATTCCTATTACTCCGAGAGGTGCAGGAAGCGGGCTTGCTGGTGGTTCTGTGCCTATCTATGGCGGTATTGTTTTATCTTTTGAGCGTATGAATCACATAATTGAAATTGATGAAGAAAACCTTGTTGCTGTGCTTGAACCCGGCGTTGTGACAAACGACCTGTGCAAAAAAGTTGCAGATGTTGGGTTGTATTATGCTGGGTATCCAATGAGCGTTGAAACGAGTTTTATTGGGGGAAATGTTGCAACGAATGCAGGCGGAAGTAAAGTTATAAAATACGGAAATACGGGACATCACGTTTTAGGAATAGAAGCAGTGCTTCCGGATGGAGACGTTGTTCGGTTTGGAGGTAAAAGAAGAAAAGATTCAAGTGGTTATGAATTTGTGAAATTTCTTGTGGGTTCAGAAGGAACACTTGCCGTTTTTTCAGAAATTATTGTGAATTTAATTCCTCTTCCCGGAAAAACTGTGAGTTTGCTTGTTCCTTTTAAAACCGTTTATGATGCAGTGAAAAATGTTTCGATTGTGATAAAGGAAAGCAGAGTTTTGCCAACTGCCGTTGAATTTATTGATAAACTCTCCGTTAAATTGGGTGAGAGATACAACAATGTTAAACTTCCCTTTTCAGATGAAGCAGAATCTTATCTCATTGTTCAGTTTGAAGGCGTTGACGAAAAATCACTTGAGAAAACATACATAAATGCAGGGAAATCGCTTTTGGGCAATGGGGCGCTCAACGTATTTGTTGCAGACAACAGGACGAATTCAGACAAAATATGGAAAGTGAGGAGAAATTGGCTTGAAGGGTTGAAGGCGTTTGATCCATACGTTCCCACCGGAGATATTGTTATTCCTACATCTAAAATTCCTGATATGATGAACTACATTGAAGAGGTTTCTTCTCAATATGGTGTGAAGATTCCAGTTGCGGGGCATGCAGCAGATGGAAATTTGCACCCTGCACCAATGAAGCCAGGCGAAATGCCCGTAAAAGAATGGAAAGAATTTTCCGAAAAAATTTTAGATGACATTGCTTTAAAGGCAGCATCTCTTGGCGGAGCGGTGAGCGGTGAACACGGGATAGGTTTCATTAAGAAAGATGTTTTGCTGAAAACAAAGCCAGAACAGGTAGAACTTATGAAAAGCGTAAAAAAGATGTTTGATCCACAGGGAATAATGAATCCTGGAAAACTGTTTGATGTATGAGTATCTGATTTTTGTAAGTCAATTTCGATAAATTTTGTTTGCTGGAATAATGTGCGTCTACCATCTTTAACTTACAAATAATGGCATAAATTCGTGCAAATCCTTTATTTATTGGCATTTTTTAACTTTTACCTGTTAGGTAAAAGTTGCTAAAAAGTTGCAAAATAGAAAACCGCATAAATACAGGGTTGCTTATGTATGGGATTTTCCTTAAAGTGCTCTCTGAAGGACAAATTTTAAATAAACCTTTTATTAATCAGCATTTCTGCTATGGCCGTTTTAAGCCCATACAGGCTCCGGGGAGGTATTTTTATACCGGGAAAAATTTTTGGGTCTGTTAAAATCGATTTAAAGGGGTGCGTTGCATAAATAGGGGGTTTCTTGCCCATAATTTTAGAAATTTTTTTCCAAAAAATCTTTGTATCCAGCATTGTATAAGGATTTTTAAAAATATGATATAAAATTTTATATATATAAAATACCTTATTCATACTGAATGCAACAATTTCCACTGCCGCCCTGTCCCATTGGTACCTGGTACCAATGGGACAATTCCTCATAGGTAGGCTACAAACGGTTGTGCACAATGGGTTATATACGAAAAAGATAAAAATTTCAATTCCTCATAGGTAGGCTACAAACTATTTATGCTGGAGCAATTATGGGAGGTGCAGAGGCATTTCAATTCCTCATAGGTAGGCTACAAACTATTTTGATATCCAAACGATAACCTCTGTTTCAGGAGATTTCAATTCCTCATAGGTAGGCTACAAACCCGTTAGAATATTGATCAATTCAACATTCTACGGTTTTCAAGGTTTATTTATCTTTTCAATTTTTGCAGTTTTATTATACAATAATTTTTGCGATAATGCAAGAAGCATACTCTATTTTTTAGTAAATCTGATTTATTCGTCGATCTCTGTAGGTTTTTACAACATTTGAGGTTGGCGACAATTTAATAAATTTTCAAAATTTTAATGAGAATTTGAAGATACCTTAACATTTGTTTTTGATTTTTCGGAAATTGTGCTATCCTGATTCAAGGAGGATGTGGAGTGAGGCTAAAAATAACATACAAACCAAAAAATGGTGGGCTTTTGCTTCCTATTCATTATAATTATCCGTTGGAAGCACTCATCTACAAAACATTTTCGCGGGACGTTGCAAATATTTTACATACAAGAGGGTTTGTTCTTGGAAAGAGGCATTTTAAGTTATTTACATTTTCAAGAATTTTAAATAAAGGAGAAAAAGTTTTCGGCGAGGAATTAAAGCACCTTAAAATCCTTTTTGGAATAAAAGATGGCTTTGCATTCAGATCAGTGCGAAGAGTGGATTTTGAAGAAGCATTATTTTTTTCGGGGGAAATCAGCATTTATTTCTCCTCTGTCAAAGATTTTATTGTTAAAGATATTGGTTTGCGGATTCTCACTCTGCCATCTTTTGAAATTCTTGGGCAGGAGATTTCCCTTTCATCTCTGGAGCCTATCAAAGAACCTGAAATATCTGACAATATGATTATTAAAATGCTGTCTCCTGTTACGGCTTACAGCACAATACAAACCGAAGATGGAAAGAAGAAAACTTATTATTACTCTCCAGATGAGAAAAAATTTTCTGAACTTATTAGAAATAATGCCGTGAAGAAATACATAATAACGTATGGCAGGCATCCTATTGATGACAGACTTGAATTATTTCCGTTTTATTTTAATGAAAAGAGAAACAGAGCAGTTGTGTATTTTAAAGGGTTTCGCATAGAAGCGTGGACAGGAATTTTCCGGCTGGCTGGAAATCCAGACCTTTTAAAGATTACCTATGAGGCAGGGCTTGGAGCAAAAAATTCCAATGGATTTGGTATGTGGCAAATATATAAACCACGCTATTAGTGTTTAATTAAGATTAAAATGATTTCTTACTGTATGCTTTAAAAATTGCCATTTATCGCTGAAAAATGCAGGTGTTTTGCGTAAAGTATACGAATTTGTAATTTTTCGTAATCCATCTTGAAAAATTTTTAAAATCATTTAGAATGATTTTAAGGTGTAATTTATGTGCAGACAGGGTGTGAGGTATGTGAGGGGTTTGATGACGGTGCTTTACGCTTTACGTAAAGCACCGCAAGGTTTTGGGTATTGTTGGGATTATAAAGAAGAGGAGGATTAATGAGCAAATTCTCTTACAATTACAGAATTAAAGCCCGTTTGAATTTTGATTGGGATTTTATAGACGCCCCTGCAACAAATATGAGATTTGCCCGTTTTTCTGTGTTGCTGTGGGCTGGCAAAGATGATGAAGGTTGGTGCATCTTTAAAAAAGATCCAATGAACGGCGACATTTTGCGAATTGATTTTAATCCACCGGCAAAATAAAAATCACCAATTTTCTTGAAAATTTAAAAATTCATTTGTATTTTTTAAATATTAGTTATAAAATAAAAAAGTGTGGGAAAGGTGAAAAGTGGAACATCGATTATAGGAGAGTAAAAGTTTTAGAACTTAATGAAAAGATTATTTACAAAAAAGAACGAATAAAATTTAAGTTTTGAAAGGCAAAGATATGGAAATCAGCAAAGATACTGAATAAATATAGAATCTAAAAATAGGTGCAGTATTAAAGATAACAGTAAACGGCATTATATTTTTGTAAAGATTGGAGGCAGGAATGGAAGGGTATGAGTTTACAGAGGGGCAACTCGGGAGGACGATTTTTTTAAGGATTGGGGCAAACAGTGATTTTGTAAATTCTGTGAAAGGTGCGTTTGAAAAATCGGGATTTCTTGTGGGTGTTATCTCTGTTGCAATCGGGAGTTTCAAAGAAATTCACTTTACGTTTGTAAATGCGAGTGGGAAGTATTCTGCACCTGTGCGTAAAAAGGGAAGGTTTGAACTTGTGCAGGCAGGTGGATTTCTTTCGCATATTTCTGGAAGTATAGAAACGCACATTCACGCTTCATTTGCAGGAAATGACGGAAAACTATTTGGCGGACATCTGCTTGATGAAGGAAATATTGTGTATGCAACGGCAGAGGTGCGGATTGATGAAGTGTTGAATGTAAAAATAGCCAAAATGTCTGATTTAACCACAGGTTTCCAGATTTTCAAAATTGTTTCATAGTAATTTAATATAGGTTTGTATATATTATAATATTGTATATAATATTTCCGAGGAGAGTGGAAAATGAGCATAAAAATAAACGGAAATATGTTTAGAGCATTTGATATTCATGGGCATCCAGAAAACACAATTCCTTCAGTGTGGAAAATTTTTCATAAAGGTGTTCCAGAAGATATTGCAATAAAAGATTTCCAGAGAACAGGTTTGAATGGAGGAATTATTTCAGCAATTGGTGATGTGAATTCTTTTTATCCTGTGAAGAGAAATCAAACAAAAAGTGTGTATAAACAAATTGAATGTATAAAAAGAAAAATTGCGCAGGCTGGTTATACGATTATTACTTCTCCTGACGATTTGTGTGCAATTATGGATCATGATAAAGTGGGGTTTATTATCGGTGTGGAGGGAGGGGATTTTTTACAAGAAAACATCGATATTCTATATAACGTTTACGATGCTGGAGTGAGGTGTATTACACTTGTGCACTTCAGCAATAATTCAATAGGTGATGTATGTATGGATCTAGAGGGAAATGAACCTGCAAGTTTGAAAGACAACCCGCGTGGACTTACTGATTTTGGTGGAAAAGTAGTGCAAACTATGAATGAACTTGGAATGATCGTTGATATAGCACACTCCAGCGAAAGAACCGCCTTTGAGGTCTTGGAATTATCCAGGGCGCCTGTAATGTGCTCCCACACAGGACCTCGTGCAATGCAAAATTTTCCAAGATTTATTTCAAATGATTTAATGGTAAAAATTGCTAAAAATGGTGGTATCATTGGAATGTGGCTTCCGTACTTTAAAGGATTCGGACCCAGAAATGTAGAGGAGTTTGGGGATTTTGTTCGCTATACGGTTAATGTTGTGGGTATAGATGCCGTGTCTATAGGGACAGATTTTAACGGAGTTCCTGCATATGCTGATGGGTATAGTGGGCTTAAGGATTTCCATATTCTTGGCGAAGTGCTTTTCAAAAAGGGTTTTTCAAAAAATGACATCGAAAAAATTTTTATTGGGAATTTCAAAAGATTTTGTTATGATATTAGCAAATACATCTCCCCCCATATCAAAAGTGGCACCGGATAAAATCAACCGGTGCCTTCCTTTTTCTTTAAGCGTTCTTTTATCTTTTCTTTCAGTTTAGGAAATTTTGCGAGTATTGGATGTATGAGGTATTCTGGTGGATCCCATATTGGGTCAATCACTGGAATTTTGAACTTTCTACTCAATGTTTCTTTTATTCTTTCAATTTCATTTTTCGTTGCTTTTTCATGGTTCAATGTGATGGCAATCACTTTTTTGCCAGAGAGTTTTTCAATAACGAGAATGAACCTTTTTATTGAAGGTATGCAGTATTTTTCAAACCCATCAAAATGCGTACGCTTTGGGCTGTGTTGCAGTATGATTGCATCTGGTTTTGTTGATGACAGTATTTCAAAGCCGCCCGGGTATGCTGGATGCAAGATGCTTCCCTGCCCTTCAATAATTATAACATCTGGCTTTTCATTCTGGTATGCGCGCACCACTGTATTTTCAAGTTCACCTGATACGTAATCGTTCAGCGTGGAATCTATTATAGAAACATACCTTTCACCCTGCATCCAGGAAGTTTGCCCTGTTCCTATAAAGACTGTTTTTAAACCAATTCTATTGAGCGATTCTTTCAGAATAATTGCAGTGGTTCTTTTTCCAATTGCTGAATCTGTGCCAAGAACTGCAATCTTTACTGCCTTTACGGTTTCTATATTTCCCGTGAAAAAGTGAGAGCCTTTTGCAAGTTTCCTGATATCAATGAGATGCACATTGTACTCCTTTGCAAGTTTGCAAAACTCAGGTTTGTCTGTTAGAAACTCATGAAGTCCATTTATGATTCCAAGCCCATTTTTTATCGCTTTTTCAATTATGGGAAAGTACTCTCTGGGTATTTTTCCTCCGTCCGTTGCAACTCCGATTATAAGATACTTCGCATTTGGTATTGATTTAAGTGCCTCTTCTATGTTTGCGAAAAATGGAATTCCGTTTGGTGTGCCGTTCAGAACCTCTCCCGTGTCTCTCCCTGCAAAATTTGAATCGATCACCCCTTTAATTAAAAATCTCCTTGAATAGCGTAAAAGTCCGTGTGCTGACTTTCCCTCTGCGGTTGCAAAGCGTCCCTCACAGAGGATAAGTGCTTCAATCATTTTGATACCTCCAAAGATAGAGTAGTTTGAAAAAGTAGAATGATTTTGAACTGTCTCTCCCTGTTTTTCGGGGAGGCGGTTTTTCCTTACCCTCGCTTTCTAATTCGCTTAAGTTTTTCATTTTTTCACCTTTTTTGATTTCGGCGTATTATAGAAACATTCTGGATTTTGTCAATACGAATTTTTATTTACAATATGGCGGTATGAAAATTTTATACGGAGTTTGCAATCTTGGACTGGGGCATGCAACAAGGGCACTCCCGCTTATAAAGGCTTTGATAAAGCGGGGTGATGATGTTTATATTTTAAGCACAGGCAATGCACTTTCCTTGCTTAAACGGGAACTTGGCGGAAATGTAAGAGAATACATTGATTATCCGGGATACCCTCCGCTTGAAAGGAATTATGGAAGTAAAAGTTTTTACTTCATTCTTATGGGCGATCTTGTAAGAACTGGAAAGGCAATTGTAAAAGAAAGAATTTTCACTGGTAAAGTTGTTAGAAGATTTGGAATAGACAAAATCATTACTGATGGGCGGTACGGAATTTTCTCTTACAGGGTGCCTTCCTTTATCGTTTCCCATCAACTCCATTTTGAACTTATGTTTTTCAAAAAACTCTCCGAGAAGAGCACGGAGTTTGCTAACAGTATTCATTTCAGGAATTTTACACGAATTCTTATCCCTGATTTTGCAAATATAGAGAGATCGCTTTCAGGTAATCTCAGCCACAATATAACGCTTGTGCCTGCTTCTTATTTAAGGTATATAGGGATACTGTCCAGTTATGAAAAGGTAGATGTTCCACAGGATATTGATTATCTTTTTGTGATCAGTGGATTCATAAAGGACAAGAGAGAGAGTTTTGTTTCTAAACTTTTTTCACAGGCAAAGCGCCTCACAGGGAAAAAGGTATTTGTTCTTGGAAAGCCTGATAAAAATGAATCCACTTATGATGAGAAGCATAACATAACCGTTTACTCTTATGTAGATGGAGAAAAGAGGGTAGAACTGATGAATAGGGCAAAACTTGTTATTTCACGAGCAGGATACACCACACTTATGGATCTTGCAGAACTTGAAAAAAGAGCCCTGCTTGTTCCTACTCCGGGAATGGGAGAGCAGAAGTACCTTGCAAGGTTTCACAGGGAAAAAGGGATTTTTTACTCTGTTGAAGAAGATGAGATTGATCTGGTTCGTGATGTAGAGATTGCAAAGCGGTTCAAAGGTTTTTCTCCGATTCATAAAACAACTGTTTCAGTAAAAAATTTCCTTCGAGTTATAGACAGATTTTAATTTTGCAATAATTTGCAAATTGTGATAAAATTTTTCTGTGAATGAACAACGCGGTGGCGAAAAAAGGATTTACAATGAAGAATTACGGGAAAGGAAAGCCCGAAATTTTCTCTATCTTATCACTGTAAAAAATTTACTTGAAGAGTTTTTTAGCATTGAAAACCCTTTTTCTGTATCATTTGTCGATAGTGACGGTGTTGTTCTACTCACAATGGGAAAAGGAAAAACAAAAAAACTCTTTGAAGAAGGTACTGTGATAGACAAATCGATAGGGAACAGCGCTATATACACTGCGATTAAAACAAAAAAACCTGCCGAAGTGAAAGGTTCAGAACATGAAAGTGGTTTTCTTTCCAGTTGGTCTTGTGCTGCCTCCCCTGTTTTAGGCGAAAACGGAGAGTTGAAATTTGTTCTGGGACTTTCCGCAGAAAACAGGGATTATCCAAAGTATGCATTAGGTATAGTCTCCGCACTTGCAAAGGCAGTTGAAAATGAAGTGAAACTCAAAGGCTTGCTTGAAGAAGTTGAACTTTCTCGGAAGTATGCAGAGGTGATAAGCGAAGGAAGTAAAGACGGCGTGCTTGTTTTAGATGCAAATGCAAAGGTGCTTTACATAAATGAAACAGGTGCTGACATTCTTCGTGTGAAAAGAAACGAAGCAATTGGAAAACATGTTTCAGAGATCGTTGATTTTACACCTGTAATCCTTCGGGTTTTTAAAACACACAAGGGTTATGTTGATAGAGAATTTATCATAGATAGTCCATCAAGAGGGTTGCTCCATTTTATAAAAACGGCTGTTGTGTTGAGGAACAATGACGGTGAGTTCGTGGGGGTTGTTGACTTTTTTAGAGAGATAAAGAGAGTGAGGAAGTTTGTTACCCGTTATATAGGAGCAGAAGCGAGGTTTACATTTAACGACATTGTGGGTAATTCCCCAAAGTTGAGGGAAGCAATTCGCATTGCAAAGATCGCTGCGCATTCGAGTTCTTCTGTGCTTATTATAGGTGAAACTGGCACAGGAAAAGAAATGTTCGCTCAGGCAATACACTTTGAAAGCAGTTATTCAAGAGGTCCATTTGTTGCACTTAACTGCGGTGCTGTTCCGAGAGATCTTGCAGAAAGTGAACTTTTTGGATATGAACCGGGTGCATTTACTGATGCTTCCAAAAATGGGCGTCCGGGAAAATTTGAACTTGCAGATGGAGGCACACTTTTTTTAGACGAAATAGAAGAACTTCCACCAGCAATACAGACGAAACTTTTAAGAGTTATTGAAAATAAACTTGTGACACGCGTTGGCGGAACAAAATCATTGAAAGTTGATGTGAGAATTATTGCAGCAACGAATAAGGATCTCAATACTCTCATAGAAGAAAACAGTTTCAGACGCGATTTGTATTACAGACTTAATGTTATTGAGATCAGGATTCCTCCACTCAGGGAACGGAGAGAGGATATTCCAATTCTTGTGGATCACTTTATAAAGAACTTTAATGTAGAGTTTGGAAAGAACATTACAAAGGCAGATAGTTCCTTTTTAAATCCACTTATGGAATACGATTTCCCGGGAAATGTGAGAGAACTTCAAAACATAGTTGAGCGGGCAGTGAATCTTGCCGAAAAAGATGTTCTCACAGAAAAACATCTTCCGGAAAACGTTTTACGAAAAAAAGAGAAGAGATATACAAATTTGAAATCTGTGGAAAAAGAACTCATCGAAAAACTCCTTCTTGAAACTCAATTCAATATTTCCCTTACTGCAAAGAGGTTGGGTATTTCCCGCCCTACACTTTACAAATTGATGAAGCAGTTTGACATTGCAAAGCATTAATTGATTGATGAATTTTTAGTGGTAAATGATATTTTTATTTTCATTTTTAAGAACATCTCCTTGCTATTTTAACGCTATGATATTTTGAATTTTTTGCTAAACTGTGTCAGTTGAATAATTTAGCCAGAGGAGGTGATACTATGCTGATGAAAGTTGCTCAGTTCGAGAGGTTGTTCAGGGAAGCAGCAAGTCTTGACGTTGATAAAAATGATTTGAGAAGGCTTTCTGATTTTCTCAGAGATAAAATTAGAGACCTTCTTGAAGTTGCGGCAAAAAACGCAAAGTTTAACGGGAGAGACTACATGGTTTCTCTTGATCTTCCTTTAACAAAAGGTCTTCAAAACAGCATAAAAGAGTTTAAGAATCTTGATGTGGCGCTTGAACTTGTGCCTGTTCTTGAAGAGTTAAGAGCATTGCCGCCAATAGATATAACGATTTCCGAAGACGTTGAAAACATGCTTCCGGAAATAGCAGGCGGGCTTGTAGTTGCTTATGCGCGAGTTATAAAAGAACTCGATCCTAAAGTAAAAAACCCTGAAACTTCACATCACGAACGAGCGCGCAGAGTATTTGACCTCCTTATATAGAGTGGCTGAATTTTTCACACCTCTGCCCGGCGAAAGCCGGGCTTTTTAATTTTAAGTGTTAAAAAATTTTACAGTTTACATTAAAGTGTAAAAATTTTTTACACTTTGAATTCCAGAGTTTACAACAAACCCGCATTGTACCGTTGTACCAACGTCTGGCACGGTTTTTGCACATACATAGTGGAGACCAAATTTTGGAGGTGCTTATGGATTACTCGAAGGAGTTTTTGCAAAAGTTATATACAACGATGGTTCGTATAAGAGTGTTTGAAAAAAAGGCGGAGGAGTTGTTTCTCCAGGGTAAACTTCCGGGCTTTATTCATCTTTACATTGGAGAAGAAGCAATTGCTTCTGGTGCTATGGCGAATCTCAGAAAGGACGATTACATTACATCTACTCACAGAGGACACGGGCATATGATTGCAAAAGGGGCAGACATCAAAAAAATGATGGCTGAACTCTATGGCAAGAAAACAGGTTATTGTAAAGGGAAGGGTGGTTCAATGCACATTGCTGACGTTTCCATTGGTGTTCTCGGTGCAAATGGTGAAGTTGCAGGAGGTCTTCCCATTGCAGCCGGCGCAGGAATGGCAATCAAGTTGCAGAAAAAAGACAATGTTGTTATTGCATTTTTTGGAGACGGTGCCTCAAACAGGGGGGCTTTTCATGAGGCATTGAATTGGTGCTCAATCTATAAATTACCCGTGATCTTCTTAAATGAGAACAACCAGTTTGCCTCTACTGAGCGTGTTCAGGAGACCACTTCAGTTGCAAATATTGCAGACAGAGCGATTGGCTACAATATCCCCGGTGTTTCCATTGATGGAAATGATGTTATAGCAGTTTACGAAACTGTGAAAGCCGCTGTTGAGCGTGCGAGAAGTGGTGGCGGACCAACTCTTATAGAAGCAAAAACATACAGAATTAAAGGGCATTTTGTAGGAGATCCCACTTTGTACCGTTCTAAACAGGAAGTAGAGGAGCATTGGGTTAACGAGCCAATTGGTAGATTTGAGAAGAGATTAAAAGAACTTGGAATGCTGGGAGAAGACGAAAAGAAAAAGATATGGGACTCTGCGCATAGAGAAGTTGAAGAGGCAGTTAAGTTTGCAGAAGAGAGCCCATACCCTGCACCCGAAGAGGCGCTTTCCGACCTTTTCGTAGATGATACTGGATACGACTATTAAAGGAGGGAAAAATGAGAGAAATAACTTTTTCTGAAGCCCTGGGCGAAGCAATGTATGAGGAGATGAGCAAGGATCCAACTATTTTTACATACGGTGAAGATATTGCAAAACAGGGAGGCATTTTTGGTGCTTACAAATCTTTGCTTGGAAAATTCCCCGACAGGGTAATTGATACTCCAATCTCTGAGGAGGTTATCTTTGGCTCTGCGCTTGGTGCTGCACTTGCTGGTATGAGGCCTGTTGCGGAATTTCACTTTGCAGATTTCCTGTTTACAGGAATGACTGCAATTGCAAACCAGATTATGAAGTTCAGATATATGACTGGTGGACAGGCTAAAATCCATCTTGTCCTTCGTGGGCCTGATGGCATTTCAAAGAGTGCAGCCGCTCAACATTCAGAATCCATTGAAACAATTTTTATGCATGTACCAGGCATTAAAGTGATTATTCCTTCTACTCCTTATGATATGAAGGGTTTGTTCAAAACAGCACTTCGCTCTGATGATCCTGTGATTTGCTTTGAACATAAAATGCTTTATGGTTTAAAAGGTCCGGTGCCAGAAGAGGAATACTACATTCCGTTTGGAGAAGCAGATATTAAAAAAGAGGGTAAAGATGTTACGATTGTTGCAACTTCGAGAATGGTGCACGAATCTTTGAAAGCAGCAAATGAACTCCTGAAAGAAGGAATAGATGCAGAAGTTGTTGATTTAAGAACTCTTGTTCCCTGGGATAAAGAAAAGGTGCTTGAATCTGTCAAAAAGACACATCGCCTTGTGATTGCTCATGAAACATGGAAGCGTGGCGGATGGGGTGCAGAAGTTGCATCTGTTGTGCAGGAAGAAGTGTTTGATTATCTTGATGCCCCTATTTTAAGAGTTGGTGCTCATAATGTTCACATTCCGTTTAGCCCTCCTTTACAGGATTTTGTTGTGCCTGCCAGTGGAGATGTGAAAAAAGCGGTTGAAGAAGTTGTTGGAGGTGGCGTGTGATAGAAGTTAGAATGCCCAAGTTTGGCCTTTCAATGGAGAAAGGCTTTATAACAAAATGGTATAAGAAGGAAGGCGACAAAGTAGCAGAAGGAGAACCTCTTTTTGAAGTTGAATCTGAAAAAATTACAAATGATGTTCCTTCTCCTGCGACTGGTTTTTTAAAAAAGATAGTTGTGCCTGAAGGTGAAGAACAAACAGTTGGTGAGGTTGTTGGTTATATTGCGGAAACAGAGGAAGAGTTGAAATCAGAAATAGAGAAAGTTGAAAAAGAAAAAACTCCTGAAAAAGAAATTGAAACTCCTTCAAAAAAAGAGGAACAAAAAGAAAGCAAAAGTGTTCACGAAAAGATTTCAGGCTTTATAAAAGCATCACCTATTGCTAAGAGACTTGCCCGCGAACATGGAATTGATCTTTCCAGAATTTCAGGAACAGGTCCAAATGGAAGGATTGTGGAAAAAGATGTTCTAAAAGTGATCTCAGAGAAGTCTGGATTTGCAGAGGTAAGAAAGGAAAAACTCTCCCCGTTGCGCAGAACAATAGCAAGGCATCTTGCAGAATCTTATGAGAAATCCGTTCTTGTCACAAATATGACGGAAGTTGATATGACGAATCTTCTTTCGTTTAAAAATTCCTTGAAAGAAAAAATTTCTGTCACTGCAATACTTGTAAAACTTCTCGGAATTGTTCTTGAAAAACTTGAAAAGTTCAATGTAAACTTTGATGGTGATGAAATAACATACTTTAGTGATGTAAACATAGGTGTTGCTGTAAGTACTGATAATGGGCTTGTTGTACCTGTTGTGAAAAATGTTGCTAAAAAATCCCTTTCTATGATAAGTGAAGAGATTAGCAGACTTGTATCGCTTGCACGTTCAGGAAACCTTTCGGAAGAAGATCTCAAAGGTTCTCACTTTACGTTAACTAATCTTGGAATGATGCGTACAGAAATGTTTACACCTGTGCTGAATCCCGGAGAAGTTGCGATACTTGGTGTTGGGCGAACGGTGAAGAAACCTGTTGTGGTTGATGGTGATAAGATTGCAATCCGTTCTATGTGCTGGTTTAGTTTGTCATACGATCACAAGGTTATTGATGGAGCAGATGCAGCAAAGTTTTTGGGTGAAATTGCTTCTTTAGTTGAAAACAGGGAAATATATGATAAAATTTAAAAGTAAAGGAGGTAGTATTATGAAAAAAACACTAAGCGTGTTGCTTGCATTGATGCTTGTAGTGTCGATGCTTGCAGTTGGGCTTACTGGATGCGGAACTAAACAGTCTTCCAATCAGAACCAGCAGCCCAAAGAAACATTCAAACCAAAACCTGAGTACAACCTCAGTGTTGTTGTGGGTCCTACTTTCTGGTGGGGCGAAGCGGCGCAGAAGTTTGCTGACATGGTGAAGAAGGACACAGATGGAAAGATCAACATCAAGGTTTACTACGGTGGCCAGTTGTTCAAAGGAAAACAGACAAACGAATTCCAGCTTATGTCTCAAGGAGTTATTGATTTTGCATGGGGTTCCACGATTAACTGGTCTCCTACCATTCCACAGTGCAATATTTTCTCCCTCCCATTCTTTATTAACAA
>CAYXJW010000086.1:0-9151 GCA_964465465.1 uncultured Caldisericales bacterium | reverse complement strand
CCAAATACGAAGAATCAAACAATATGAACAAAAAATGCCTTTACTTAAGTGGAAAAACCGAAAATCCACCAGAGGAATTACTAATGGCTGAAGCAAACGATGCCTATTGGCACGGCGTGTTCGGAGGGCTGTATCTTCCACATTTAAGGATCAGTGTTTATGAAAATACAATAAAAGCAGAAAAGAAGATTCAACCTAATATCTTCTCTGCCAGCGAAACTGATATTAATAAAGATGGAGAAAATGAAATTATAGTGGAAACACCGTTTATAAATGCCTATTTTACAAATAAAGGTGGGGCAATGTACCAACTTGATTTTAAAAGAAAAAATTTAAATCTTCTCAATGTACTCACACGAAGGGAAGAACCTTATCATAAAGAAATTAAAAAGGTAGAGATGGAACGGAAGAATAGAGAAGTTAAAACAATTCATGAAATTCACGCTGCAAAGGAAAAGGATCTTGATTCATATCTCATCTACGATTGGTATGTAAGAAAAAGTTTTCTTGATCACTTTTTCAGAGAAGACACTACGCCAGAAAGCGTTTATAGAATGCAGTTTGGAGAGCAGGGTGATTTTATAACAGAAAAATTTAACACAAAAATAACACAAACAGAAGATCACATTGTTGCAGAACTTGTGCGAAATGGACACGTCTGGCACGGAGCAGATTGGGAAGAAGTAAATGTATCAAAAAAATTTACATTTTACAAAGAAAAGAACGAATTTGAACTCATACATAAAATCCAGGCGAACAAAGAGATGTTTTTGTTTCACGGACTTGAAATAAACCTTATGCTTTTTACTGACGGTATGAAAATTAATGGAAAAAGTTATAAAGATTTTTTAACAATGCAGGGGAAAAGTTTTGAAATCTTCGACTACATTCAGAACTTACATATATTTATCGAGACAACGGAAGAAACTGAATTATGGACATACCCCATATATACTGTTTCACAATCTGAAAGCGGCTTTGAAAAAACATTCCAGGGTATTTCTTTTATTTTAGCAAAAAAGTATATAATAAAAAATAAAGAAATGTCGATAAAAACAAAAATCGAATAATATAGGAGGTATAAATGCCTGAATTAAGGAAAGATCCGGTAACGGGAAGATGGGTAATAATAGCAGTTGAAAGAGCAATGAGGCCAAGTGATTTTAAAGAAGAAGAGGAAGTAGAAAGCTCCAATATAACAGAAAAATGTCCTTTTTGTGAAGGACACGAAAGCAAGACGCCACCAGAAATTCTCGCATACAGAAAACCGGGAACAGCGCCAAACACACCGGGATGGTGGGTAAGAGTAATCCCTAATAAATTTCCAGCACTTAAAATAGAAGGAGAACTAAATAGAAAAGGTGTTGGCATGTATGATATGATGAACGGAATAGGGGCACATGAAGTGATCATTGAGTCGCCCAACCACTTTGATTCACTTGAAAATATGCCATTAAAACATATAGAGGATATTCTCTGGGCATTTAGAGATAGATGTCTCGATCTGCGAAAAGACATACGATTTAAATACATAATTATTTTTAAGAACAAGGGCAAAAAAGCAGGTGCATCACTATCACACCCGCATTCGCAACTCATAGCAACGCCTGTACTTCCTAAACTTGCAAAAGAAGAACTCGCAGGAGCACAGAGGTATTACGATTACAAGGAAAGGTGCGTTTACTGTGATATGATTGCACAGGAAATTGGCGATAAAAAACGACTCGTCCTTGAAAATGAAGAGTTTGTTGTGTTTGTACCGTTTGCGTCAATAGTGCCATTTGAAATGTGGATTTTACCAAAACAGCACAGTTCGGATTACGCAGATATAAAGAGAAGTCAAATTCCATACCTTGCAGAAGCACTTCAAAAATCCCTTCAAATGCTTAATAAAGCAGTTCCAAATGTTCCGTATAATTTCTATTTCCACTCAGCACCACTCAATAATCTTCATTTGCCACACTATCACTGGCACATAGAAATTGTTCCAAGGCTAACCCACACAGCAGGATTTGAGTGGGGAACAGGACTTTACATTAATCCAATGCCACCAGAACGTGCAGCAGAATTTTTAAGAAATGCAAGCAAGGAGATAGAAAAATGAAGATAGGAATAGTAGCAAGCGAAGCAGTTCCTTATGCAAAAACAGGGGGGCTTGCCGATGTTGTAGGCACCCTATTTAAAGTTTTCGGCAGAATGGGAAATGAGGTTTTCCTCTTCCTTCCGTTTTACAAAACAATTAAAAACATAGGAAATGTTGAGAAAGCTGGAGAAATATCAATTCCAATAGGTTCTCATATGGTAAAAGGCAACATTCTCTTAGAAAAAAAAGAAAATGGAACTGTTATCTTTATAGAACAAGATTATTACTTTGGAAGAGACGAACTCTATGGAACAAAAGAGGGAGATTATCCAGATAATGGTGAACGATTTGGATTTTTTGATATTGCAGTACTTGAAGCGATTAAAGAACTTAAACTCGATCTCGATGTGATCCATGCTAATGACTGGCAAACAGGCTTAATTCCACTCTTTATAAAAGATAAAGAATGGAAAATTGGTACACTATTCACCATTCACAACCTTGGGTATCAGGGAAACTTCGAACAAGGCATCATTGATGTTCTTCATATTGATAGAAAATATTTTACAATCAACGGTTTTGAATTTTATGGAGACGTAAGTTTTTTAAAATCAGGAATCGTTTTCTCAGACTACATCAGCACTGTTAGTCCATCTTACGCCAAAGAGATAATGACTCCTCAATACGGCATGGGAATGGACGGGATTTTAAGAGCAAGAAAAAATCGGCTTGTCGGCATTTTAAATGGCATAGATTACGAAGCGTGGAATCCAGAAGCAGATAACCTTATCTATGAAAATTATTCGGTAAATAATCTTTCAGGAAAAGAAATCAATAAAAGAAAACTTGCAGAAGAACTTGAATTTAAAGTAGAAGATAAACCTTTATATGGAATGGTAAGCAGGCTTGCCGGACAGAAAGGAGTGGATATTCTTACAGAAGCACTTAAAGAATTTTTAAAAGAAGATGTAAGAGTTGTAATTCTTGGAACTGGAGAAAAGAAGTTGGAAGAAAAACTTCTAAATTTACAAAAAGAGTTTCCTGAAAAAATCCGCCCGCTTATCAAATTTGACAATACACTGGCACATAAAATATATGCAGCAAATGATTTTTTTATGATGCCTTCTAAATACGAACCATGCGGACTCGGACAACTCATTGCGTTGAAATATGGAAGTGTTCCAGTAGTGCGTGCAACAGGAGGATTAAAAGATACGATCGATAATTACAACGAATATACGCATTGCGGAAATGGTTTTTCTTTTGAAGAATATTCAGAAGAAGAACTTGTTAACACCCTGAAGAGATCCCTTTCAATCTATAAGGATCAAAAAACATTCAAGGCAATAAGACAAACCGGGATGCTGTGCGATTTTTCCTGGGACAGATCAGCAATGAAATACTTAGAGTTATTTGAAAAAATTCACTCTAAGTTTTAAGGAAAGGGGGAGGAGGAAATGAAAATACATTTTGGAACATCAGGTTGGCGAGGGATAATAGCAAAAGATTTTACATTTGAGAATGTGAAAATTGCAAGTTATGCAATTGCAAAACACCTCTCTGAAAACAGTGGGAAGAGTGTAATAATTGGTTATGATACGCGTTTTCTCTCTGAAGAATTTGCAAAACTTTCAGCCGAAGTACTTGCAGCATACGGAATTAAAAGTTATTTTTCAAAAACTGATCTACCAACGCCTGTTATCGCTTATCTAACAGTGAAAAACAGGACAGACGGCGCAATCAACATTACTGCTTCTCACAACGATCCATACTACAATGGGATAAAGTTTTCTGCCAGAACTGGAGGCCCAGCCCTTCCAGAAGAAACAAGAGATATTGAAAACAAAATCAACGCATATTTCAAAAAACCTTTTAAAATTAGCACGATTGATTTTGATGAAGCAATAAAAAAGAAACTTATTATCCCTTTCAAGGAAAAGTGGTATGCAGATGCGCTTAAAGAAATTATTGATTTAAATGCAATCAAAAAATCAAATCTCAGGGTAATTTACGATCCATTTTTTGCAACAGGCAGAAAATATATGCCGAAATTTCTCAGAGGAAAAATAAGATGTACTATGATCCATGGAAA
The DNA here is from genome assembly GCA_964465465.1 of uncultured Caldisericales bacterium. Lineage (GTDB taxonomy): Bacteria > Caldisericota > Caldisericia > Caldisericales > Caldisericaceae > AUK232. The sequence continues at coordinate 4,976 of CAYXJW010000086.1, read as the reverse complement.
AAGAGATACACTGTTTGGCGGACTTCACCCTGAGCCTACTGGAAATAACTTAAAGCCACTCGTTAAAAAAGTTTTGAGAGAAAAGGCAACCGTTGGCATTGCAACAGATGGAGATGCAGATAGGTTTGGAGTAGTTGACAGAAGTGGAGAGTTCATTTCTCCGAATATCGTTCTCCCAATTATCTATTACTATCTGCTCACAGAAAGAAAAATGAAAGGCAATGTAGTGCGAACTGTTGCAACAACCCACTTATTGGACAAAATTGCAAACAAATTTGGCTTTGAAAGTATTGAGACTCCAGTCGGATTTAAATACATAGGTGATGCAATAACGAAAGGAAAGGCAATTTTTGGCGGAGAGGAAAGCGGAGGCGCTACAATAAAAGGCTGGATTGCTGATAAAGATGGGATTTTCGTTGATCTAATGGTGCTTGAAATCCTATCAATAAGAAAGAAATCAATGAAGGAACTTTTCGAAGAATTGGAAAACAAATTTGGAAAATTCGTTTCAAAACGAACCGATTTTGTTTACAAAGGGGAAAGGGATAAAATTGAAAAACGTTTGAAAGAATTTGTGCGAAAACTTGAAAAAGAAGACGATGTTGAAAAAATAAATGAAATTGACGGAACAAAGATTATTTTCAAAGATGGAAGTTGGATTCTGTTCAGGTTCTCCGGGACAGAACCCAAAATAAGAGTTTACTGCGAGTCAAATAGCGAGGAGAAATTAAAAGCCCTTACGGAAAAGGGTATTTCCATTGCAGAAAAAGCAATCGGATAAGGAGGCGATTTTATGATTTTTAATTACGGCAATGCACTGAAAGAAACAATCGGAGAAAACGGAATTGAATTTGAAGAGATTAAAAAAATGCTTCCTGAAATAGAGAAAGCAAAAGAAAGAATTACTGGAAAACTTCAAACGGATTATTACGCACTTCAACTTCCATACATTATGTCAACAAAAACAACGGAAATAACAAACGTTGCAAAGGAAATAAGGGAAAAATACGAAAATTTTGTTGTCATTGGAATGGGTGGATCATCATTGGGAAATCAGATGCTACATTTTGCATTTAACGGGATTTACCACAATTTGCATTCATCACCCAAGATGTACTTTCTGGATAACGTGGATCCAGAATCAACAGAAACACTCCTTAACTCACTTGACTTAAACAAAACGATGTTTAATGTAATCACAAAGTCAGGAAGCACAGCAGAAACAATTCAGAACTTTTTAGTTATCACTGATCTATTAAAGGAACATTCACTCAACCCAAAAGAACATTTAATATTTACAACCGATCCAGAAAAAGGACTCTTACGGAAACTTGCTAAAGAATTTGAAGTAAAAACATTTGAAATACCACCATTTGTTGGAGGGAGATATTCAGTACTCACACCCGTAGGACTTTTATCTGCAGCAGTTGAGAGTATAGACATTCCTGTACTTTTGAGAGGTGCAGAATTAATGCGACTCAGTATTTTGAACAGCGAACCTCTCAATTGTTCTGCAATTGTTTTGCCAGCAATTCAGTACCTATTATTCAAAATGAAGAATGTTAACATTAATGCAATGTTCACGTATTCTGATGGCTTGAGTTATTTAGGACAGTGGTACAGACAACTTCTATCTGAAAGTATTGGAAAAAGATATACACAGGATGGAAAAGAAATCAATACCGGAATTACCCCGCTTGCAGTGAGAGGTACATCAGATCAGCACTCCATTTTACAACTCTTTCTTGAAGGACCATTTGATAAACTCATTATAATGATTGCACCCCACAATTATAAGTCTGAACTTAAAGTTAAGGGAGAAATGATAAAAGATGAATCTGTGGATTATCTCAAAAATAGAGAATATTCCGATCTCATAAAGGCAGAATTTGCAGGTACAAAGGCTGCTTTAAAGAAAAACAAAAGACCATTTGTCTCAATAGAGATTTCTGAAATAAGAGAAGAAGAGATTGGTAAACTCATATATTTGTTTGAATATTCTGTAATTTTGCTCGGAGAACTGTTGAACATAAACCCAATTGATCAACCAGCCGTTGAGTTAGGTAAGCAATTTACCTATGGAATTATGGGAAGAAAAGGTTTTGAGGATAAAAAAGACGAATTTGAAAATCTTACAGGAAATGAAGAAAAATACACATTGAAAAACGACGCATTGTAGAAAGGAGTAATATGAAAACAGCATCAAAAACACTAACAATAATTTTAATAGTACTACTTACACTCACCTCTGGATACTATCTCGGAGCACAATATCCACCATCTGTAATAGCAAACAAGTTAAAAGGACAGACAAATGTGTTTCCAAAAGCACTTTTAAGGGATCACAGTTTACTAACCAGAACTGCAGAACTCATAGAAGATAATTACTATAAACCCGTAACAGAAGATCAGTTAATAGAAGGAATGGTAAATTCACTTGATGATCCTTATTCTGTGTTTTTCCCGCCTGCTCAAACAAAAGAGTTTCAAGAAGAGATTTCAGGACAATACGCAGGAATAGGCGTGGAAATAACAGAAAACAAAAAGGAACAACTGCCAGAAATAGTATCTGTTTTTCCAGATACACCTGCAGAGAAATCAGGGCTAAAACCTGGAGATATCATAGTGAGCGCCGATGGAAAGAATTTCAAAGGACTTTCGTTGGAAGACGTGTCTAATATAGTTAAAGGTAAACCAGGAACTACAGTAAAACTGGAAGTAAAACGGGGAGAAAAGACATTTACAGTAAACGTAAAAAGAGAACTAATTCACCTCCCTCTTATATACACAAAGTATCTTGACAACGGTAAAATAGGATATCTCAGAATAAATATGTTTTCACAAGGTGTGGGAAAACAAGTCAAAAAAGCACTCGCAGAAATGGAAAGCAAGCATATAAAAGGCCTCATACTTGATCTAAGAAACAATCCCGGAGGGTTGTTAAATGAATGCGCTTCTGTTGCAACAAACTTTATTCCATCAGGCCCTCTTATCTGGACAGTGGGAAGAAACGGAAAACCAGAGCCTTTGAACATAAACGGGCATAGATTTAACTTGCCACTTGTTGTACTCGTAAATAAAGGAACTGCAAGTGCTGCAGAAATTTTGACAGGTGCAATAAAGGATTACGGAGTAGGAAAAGTGATAGGCGAACAAACTTTTGGAAAAGGCGTTGTCCAACAGATTTTCCCACTGGCAAAAGGCTACACCTTAAAAATCACAGTTGAAGAATATCTTACTGCGAAAAAACATAAGATAAATAAGATTGGTATAAAACCGGATATTATTGTTAAAAATACTGAAAAGGAAGATCTTCAACTCCAAAAAGCAATTGAAATTTTAAAGTCCGAAATAGGAGGATAAAAGAAGTGATAATAGTAATCTCTGGACCGTCCGGCGTTGGAAAGGGAACAGTTATAAAAGAACTTCTCAATCTTGATAAAAGACTCGTGAGAGTTGTAACTTGCACTACAAGAAAACCGCGTACAGGTGAAATAGACGGTAAAGATTACTATTTCCTTACACCCGAAAAATTCTTCGAAAAAGTAAAAAATAAAGAACTCGTTGAGTTTGCATTTGTACACGGAAATTATTACGGAACTCCAAAAGATGGGCTGGAAAAAGGATTAAAAAACAACCTGGATGTAATACTTCAAATAGATGTGCAGGGAGCAAAGAAAATTAAAAACAACTATCCAGATGCACTTCTTATTTTTTTACTGCCTCCCAGTATGGAAGTGTTGAAAAAGCGATTATCAGGTCGCGGTACTGAAACGGAAGAAGAAAAAGAAAATAGGTTGAAACGTGCAAAGGAAGAAATAGATGAAAGGGTATTTTACGATTACATCGTTGTGAATGATGAACTTGACGCAACTGTAAAAGAAATTTATGAAATTATAAAAGAGGAGCGCAAAAAGCGCTCCTCTTGAAATTATCTTTTATCGTTAATTGCTTTTAATTTTTCAATGTTTTCTTTTAGTCTTCTCCTCAAAGGCTCACCATCATTCGTAGTAACATCATCTTCGTTTTCAAAGACAACATAAGGCACCTTTATTCCCTTTATCGCTATAAATTCAGGATCATTCCCCTTGAATTCATCCCAATCAATCTCTTTGTAGAGTTTTGTAAGTTTTTCATCGCTTAAAGAATGGTGTAAAATACTGTCAGGCCTATTTGGATCAAACCTTCTTCTATTCTTCCTCAAAGATTCTTCAAATGACACATTGATGTAAAGAATAGATCCTCTCCTGAGGAGTTCTTCGGATACATGCTGAAATGCCTCTTTATAACCACCGTGTTCCTTTCCTCTGGAAAACTCCACAAGTGCTGTATAATCCGTAAGGTAATTCGGAATATCTCTTTTGTGTTTTTCAAATTCCAATGAAATCCGTTCAATCAACAAATCCCACAGGTACTGATACTTAAAATAGCCATCTTCTGTTGTGTGAAGGCGTGGCTTGTGAAGTTTATTTGCGAGAATGTCATCTTCTTCGTACCACGTCCACAGCATAGGAAAATCATCAATCTCATCGATTTTTCCCATATAAAATTCCTTTTTTCTCTCTTCGTCGCTTAATTTAAGCAAAAAATCAATTATTTCTGATTTTCCGGCAGCAGGTCTGCCCAACAAAAAAATTACATCAAATTTTTCCATTTTTTATTACCTCCTTCTTATTAATAATAATTTATCTGCTTTATTTTGCAATATATGGATAAAAAAACAAACTCCACCTGTAAAAAGTGGATTTATGGAAATTTACTGCTATAAAATGCAAAAGTTAGCCCTGACGGTTTTTTGATAACGTACAATACACCTAAACTTCTTTACCCACACATTACATAAACCTCATTCTTAACATATATTTTTCATTTATCCCTTATTAATACTGTATCCATTAAACTATACCGTAGGTGAAGCGTAAACACCCCATATTCGATGATTTTAATGTTGTATATGTTCTAATACCTTTAATATA
>CAYXJW010000085.1:0-15639 GCA_964465465.1 uncultured Caldisericales bacterium | reverse complement strand
GAGTTCCTTGTTTTGTTAGGTCCGTCTGGATGTGGGAAAACAACAACTCTGAGATTAATTGCAGGTCTTGAGGAACCTACGAGTGGAGAAATATACATCGGTGATAAACTTGTTAATGATGTTCCACCAAAAGATAGGAACATTGCAATGGTCTTTCAGAATTATGCACTTTATCCGCATATGAATGTCTATCAAAACATTTCATTTGGATTAAGGTTAAGAAAGATGCCGAAGGATGAAATTGATAGAAGAGTAAAAGAAGCAGCCTCTATGCTTGGTTTAGAGAATCTCCTTGATAGAAAACCAAGGGAACTTTCCGGCGGACAGAGGCAGAGAGTTGCCCTTGCCCGTGCAATCGTTAGAAATCCTCAAGTCTATCTGATGGATGAGCCTCTTTCTAACCTTGATGCAAAACTTAGAGTTCAAACAAGAGGAGAGTTAATAAAACTTCACAAACGTCTTGGTGTTACAACGATTTATGTTACTCATGACCAGGTAGAAGCAATGACTCTTGGCGACAGGGTTGTTGTTATGAATAAAGGCGTTATCCAGCAGGTAGGTAAGCCTAAAGAAGTTTATGATAATCCTGTCAACAAATTTGTTGCAGGTTTTGTTGGAACGCCTCCTATGAATTTCATTGATGTAACTATTACAAAAGAGGGTTCCGATTATTATGCAACTTCCGAACATTTTAAGATAAAATTATTAAAGGAACAGGGAAAAGTGCTTGAGGATAAGGGCTACATAGGAAAAGATATGATTATGGGAATCAGGCCAAAAGATTTCTATGATGCTCCGGAAATCACAGAAAAAAGTGTTTCTCATATGGAACCGGTGAAAATTGTTGTTGATTTTATTGAAATGATGGGATCAGAAACGTTTATACACTTCAAACTTGGAGATATTGTAGCAGTTGCTCGGGTAAGTGCTGCAAGGGATTATTCAATTGGAGATGAAGTTGAACTTTACATAGATACAAAATACATTCATTTGTTCGATAGGGATACGGAAAAAACAGTAATATAGTTTATAAATGCGAATAGGAATTTGTACGGTAAGGCTTGGCATACCGAATACTTTTTCATTAAAAGATAAAAGGCAGGTATGTTCAAGTCTTCTTTCACATATAAGACAAAATTTTAACGTTTCGGTTGCAGAGATAAACGAACAGGATTCTTTCAGGAAATCAGTTATTGCAATTGTTGCGGTAAATACTTCTTCCAAACATTTAAATGCAACAATTTCAAAGGTTGTTGAATTTATAGAAAAAGATTACCGCGTGATGATAGAAGAATACAGTGTAGAAGTTATTTAATATAAACAAATTAAGTTAAACGCCCTGCAACAAAAAGAGATTATGCAGGGCGTTTAACATTTGCTTTTTATTTCTGATAGGTTATTGTTATTGTCCTTGTTTTTGCATTCCAGTCAACCGAACATCCCAAACTTTCCACTGCAAATCTGAGTGGTAACATTGTTCGATTGTTTATTATAACGGGTCTTACGTTATGGTTTTTTTCGTCAATCCATTTTGCTTTTCCATTTACCCGAGCCTGGGGATTGTCTATCCAGAGTTCAATCTTTTTGTCATCTAATTGGATTGTAACTCTCCTTTCAACTCCATCCCATTGAATTTTACCTCCAAGTGCTTCAACTATTGCACGTATTGGCACAACAGTTCTTCCCCATTCTGATATAATAACGGGTTTGGTTCCTCTTCCTGGATCGATTTCCTTTTTAATATCGTTTACTATCATATACGGATTATTGGGCTGGAGTTTGATCACTATTTTATTGGACGAGTTTTTATATACAAATGAAAATGTCTTCGACCAGTCTCCATATTTAAGTTCATTAATACCACGAACTCTCCAGAAGAACGTTTCACTATTTTTTACGTCTTTTCCAATTAGAAGTTTATCAAAGTTGTGATCCAGTGTTTCTTTATATGCTATGTTGCTAAAAGTAGTGTTAGTGGAAATTTGTATTTCATATTTGCTTGAGTTTATTGCTTCGCTCCAATGTAAGGTAAATGATTTTCCTACTGCTCCTCCGTTTTGTGGTGATAACAATACTGGTGTTTCTGGTTTTGGTTCGCAAAGTGTGTTAGATAAAAGATTTACTTTTCTTGGATTTAAATCGATATCTACCATAGAAAAATTAAAATCTTTTGTTAGCACATTTGGTGCTGTGGAATTGATCTGTCTGGTGACGTTGGTTGATTTTATTGCCGAATTTTCTATCGCATTGCACCCGGGTATTTCCCCTGAAGTATTTGTCTTTATAACTAAGAAATCTTTTCCATTATTTTTCGTTTTGATATATTGAGTTATAGCGAATGCTCCGTCATTTGTAGGCGTTATGGTAGGTAAGTTTATCATCTTTTTAAAATCAATGATCTCATTCTTTTTGTATAACTTTGTCCATAAAGGTTTCCCCTGAAAATCAAGCATGGTGTATGTAATACTCACTCTTCCAGAACCGTCTTTGTTTAAATTATTTATTAAAATACCATTTTTTATTTTTATCACATCTGCAATGGTGTTTTCTGACTGATTTGGGTTGTAATATGTCTTTGCCCAAAGCAGATTTCCGTTGATATTAACTTTTAACAGGAGTTGTTTTGAGTTTCCGATTGAGCCTGCTGTGATATATCCGTCATCTGTGTGTATTAGTCCGTATCCAAGTTTTAAATTTTCCCCTACTTTTGTGAATTGTTTTCCAGAAATAAATTTTCCATTTTCGTCAAATTTAAGGAAGATTCCTTTACTTTTTCCGTTAAAATCCCAACCATTTCCGGCAACCAATATATTTCCTGTTGATTTATCAATAGTTATTGCAGGAAGCCACGAACTTCTAAAGGCCGGGAAAGTTAATCGTTTTGCCCATATTATTTTTCCGTTTTTGTTTAGTTTTATTATTCCGCTTTTCAATTGATTGTTTGATCCTGATGAAAATGTCAGGAATATATCGTCGTTTTTATTTGTTGTAATGTTTCCAAAGAAAATTTCGTTACCTGTTTTAATCAGTTTTGACCAGTAAACAGAGCCGTCTTCTTTCATTCTGCATATAACTTCTCCATATGTATTTTCGTAAGAATTGCTTGTTCCTGTGAATACATATCCATCTGATGTGTTTGCAACTGCATTCCATTTTTCGTCATTTTTACCACCCATTACTATTGCCCATTCTGGTTTACCTTTCTTATCGAGTTTTACATCAAGAAAGTCAACTCCTTTAACACCGAACGATTCTGTAAATCCATGAAGATAAAGTCCTCCATCGTTTGAAGAGCAAACATCTGAGATCTCTTCATTACTGTTTCCTCCATAAGATTTTATCCAACTCCACTGTGAAGAATTTTCAGCATTTGTACGTCGAATGTTTATACCTGTAGTAAAACCGAGACAGATACTCAGAATTACTAAGACCACAATGATTTTTTTCATAATCCCCCCAATATTTTTAATTTGATTATATCAGGTTTAACTTCAAAAGAAAAATAGGGCTTGAATTTTCAAGCCCTATTTTGAAAATGCATTTTATTCTTTTTATTCTTCTTCGTCTGCTTCTTCCAGAACTCTTTTTGTTGCAATTGCTTCTAATACCCTTTCTGGTGTGTACGGAGATTTGTGGAGCCTTATCTTTAATGCGTCATATAAGGCGTTTCCAATTGCTGGAATTGGGCCATTTATGTTTATCTCTGCAACAGATTTTGCGCCGTAGGGTCCTGTTGGTTCATAAGTTTCTGCAAGAATGACCTTTATTTCTGGTATATCCCTTGTTGAAGGAATTTTGTAATCCATAAAGTTTGGATTAAGCATTCTACCAGTTTTTGAAAATACATATTCTTCTGTGAGTGCATAACTTAGACCATTAACAAGTGCTCCAATAATTTGTCCTTTCACGAGTTCCGGGTTAAGTGGTACACCACAGTCCACTGCTGCAACATATTTTATTGGTGTAATTACTCCAGTTTCTTCATCGACTTCGATTTCAACAAAGTGAACAGCAAATGGAGGAGGTGAATAAGGCGAAACAAAGGAGCCAGTTGCTGCAATTTGATGTTGATTCTTTACGTAAAGTGTGTCATATGCGATTTCTGAAAGTGTAATGCTTTTTCCACTTCTTAAACTAATCACTTTTCCATCTTCTAATATAAAGTCTTTTGTGTCAAATTCACCAAACTTTTCTTTTGCAACCTCTAAAATTTGTTCTCTTACTTTTAATGCTGCTTTTAAAACTGCACCACCAGAAACAAATGTTCCACTTGATGCATAAGCGCCTACATCAAAGGGCGTCATGTCTGTGTCAGAAGCATACACAATTACTTGTTCTGGTTTTATACCTAATGTTTCTGCAACAATTTGTGCTGCAATTGTATCAAGCCCGGTTCCTATATCGGTTCCTCCGTATAGAAGATTAAAGGAGCCATCTTCATTCATTTTAAGAGTTGCAGCACCCATATCTATTAATGGAATACCAGAACCTTGCATATGCATTGACATTCCAATTCCTCTTACTTTGCTTCCATTTCTCTTTTCTTTTCCCCACTTTTCAAACCAACCAATTTCTTTCGCACCTCTCTCAAGGAGTTCATCAAGTGCGCAACTTTGTATGTACTGAGTTACACCTTCCCTTCCTTCACCAAGGGCTTTAAATATTGGTGAAGTTTCTCCCGCTCTTATGTGATTTTTCTTTCTCAGTTCTAAAGGGCTAATTCCTAATTTTTCTGCAACCATATCTATCGCCTGTTCGAGTGCTGCATAACTTTGTGTTGCTCCATATCCTCTATAAGCCCCTGCAACCGGGAGGTTTGTATATGCAACATCTGCTACGAATTCTACATTTTCTGCTTTATTGTAAAGGGGCAGGGTTTTCGAACCTGCATTTGACGCTACGGTAAGTCCGTGAGAGCCGTATGCTCCTGTATTGCTTAACGTGTAAAGTTTTATTGCATGTAAGGTTCCGTCTTTCTTAGCACCAATTTTTACTTTCACTTTGAATGGGTGTCTTGTTCTTGCAGATATAAATTCTTCTTCCCTCGTATAAAGGATTCTTGCAGGTCTTTTTGTTTTTAATGTTACGAATGAGCATATTTCTTCAAGAATTATTTCTTGTTTTGTTCCAAACCCTCCGCCTATTCTCGGCTTTATTACACGAATTTTTTGTACTGGAATACCAAGTGCTTGTGCGACGATCCTTCTTACATGAAAAGGTACCTGGGTTGAAGTTCTTATTACAAGCCTTCCGTATTCATCGAGGTATGTAAGTGTAACATGTGGTTCAATTGGAGTATGCTGTGCATACTGCGTTTCAAATGTCTCTTCAACTACTACATCCGATTCTTCAAAACCTTTTTCTACATCACCAACTCGCATTTCTATGTGTGCAGCGAGATTTCTTTTTGGATCATATGCTCCAGTAATCTCTGGTTCATCATGAATTATAGGTGCTCCTTCCCTTATTGCTTCTTCTGAATCAAAAACGGCAGGCAGAACTTTATACTTGACTTTTATCAGTTTCAGAGCCTCTGCTGCTTGTTCCTCTGTTTCGGCTGCCACTGCTGCAACTCTGTCACCTACGAAACGAACTTTTTTGTTGAACATGTATGTATCGTATGGAGAAGGTTCGGGCCATCCTTGTCCTGCTGTTGTATGAATGATTTGAGGTGTATTTTTGTATGTTAGAACCATCTTTACTCCAGGGTATTTCTCTGCTTCTGACGTATCAATATCTTCAATTATTGCATGTGCATGTGGCGAGTAGAGAATTTTTATCTGCAAAGTATCGGGAAGTTGAAGGTCATCAACAAACAACGGTTGCCCGGTTGCGAGCGCCATTGCGTCAATTTTGTCTATCTTTTTTCCTATTACTTTGAAATTACTCATTTTTCCCCTCCTTTAAAAGCTTTACTGCAAATTTGACTGCTTCAATTTGTTGAACGTAACCTGTGCATCTGCAAAGATTACCGTCCAATGCTTTTTTGATATCTTCCTCTGTGGGGTTCGGATTTTTCTTTAACAAAGCATAGGCAGATAGTATTGCCCCGGGCGTGCAAAAACCACACTGAACAGCTCCAGTTTCGACAAATGCTGTTTGAAGTGGATGTGGAGAGTCAAGAGCACCTATTCCTTTAATGGTTGTAATTTCTTTTCCATTCACTTTTGCTGCAAGAATTGTGCAACTTGTATGGGGAATACCGTCGATTAGAACTGTACAGGCACCACATGTTCCCAGATAGCAATTTCCCTTTACTTCAGTGTGCCCATTTCTTCTTAATACATCTAACAAGACTTCACCCGGGTGAATTTCGTATTCTTCTTCTTTTCCATTAATGATATATTTTACTTTCATTTTATCCCTCCAGTGCTTCCAGAATAATTCTTTTTGCAAATACGCCGGACAGGTGAGCCCTGTATTCGGCAGTAGTTCTTGTATCTGTTCCCGTATCTACATTTGATTCTGTAAACTTTCCAAATTCATCTGCAAGTTCTTGTGAAATTTCTTTTCCTTTCAAAAACTCCATTCCTTCTCTGAAAAGATATGCAGGTTTAGGTCTTGCACCTATTGCTACAATTGCATTTTTAATTGTTTTACCGTCCTTTTCAAGAAGAATTGCTTCGTTTAAAAGGGCTATATCTGTTGCGTTTCGTACGTGTCTTTTCATAGAGAAAAAGTATTTGCCAATTTCGTATTTATCTAATATTACTTCTTTTATTATTCTTTCCTTTAAGCCCTTCCTGAAATTCTCTTTATAGAGATCGCTTATTCCAAGTTCTTCATCCCATTCTCCGTCTGATAATACCACTTTTGCATTGAGTCCATAGAGCAAAGTTACAATGTCAGAATAAGGTTCTCTTTTACCCAGTGATCCTCCGATTGTGATTTGATTTCTCAGAAGTTCTGTTGCAATTTCAGATAAAATTTCCCTAACTTTCCCACCAAGATAATTCTTTATTGGTTCTGCATTTACGATATCTGTTATACTTGACATTGCCCCTATTTTTATTTTATCATCCGTTTCCTTAATGTATTTCAGACCGAGTTTATCCAGGAAGATAAGATACTTAATCCGAGGGTTTGGTAAAACGGAAATGTCTAAACCGCCACCTACAACTTCTGTTACATCTTTCTCTTTTCTCAAAAGCCCTACCGCTTCTTTTATGGAAGTCGGATAATAGACTTCTTCAACACCTTTTAACTTCAGCATATGCCCTCCTCTCGTATTCTTAATTATTTATTTCTTATATCTTAGAATTTATAATATAATAAATACAAAAATTAATCAAGGAGGTAAAGAGTGAAGATAATAGGAAACGCGGCAATTTTAACGCTCAGCGAAAAAGGCTTTATTTCCGATGGGGCGATAGTCATACAGGGAGAAACAATTAAAGAAATAGGAGAAACAGAAGAACTTAGAAAGAAATATCCAGATGCCGAGTTTATAAATGCTGAACACAGACTTGTTATGCCGGGATTTTTAAACGCGCATATGCATTTGTATAGCACTTTTGCACGAGGTATGGCGCTGAAAGGGGATCCTCCAAAAACGTTTGGAGAAATTTTAAAGAAACTTTGGTGGAAACTCGATAAAAATTTATCTACTAAGGAAGAAATTTATTACAGTGCAATAGTGCCACTTATAGAGGGCATAAAAACTGGAACTACTGCAATACTTGATCATCATGCTTCATTTGGATTGATTGATGGAAGCCTTGATATTGTAGAACGTGCCGTGCTTGATGCTGGTGTAAGAGCAGCACTTTGCTATGAAACCTCTGACAGATGGGGCAAAGAGGCAAGAGATGCTTCTATACGTGAAAATGTAAGGTTTATATTAAAGAAGAAAAAGGATAATATAACAGAACCGGAAACACTTACGGCAGCAACATTTGGAATGCATGCTTCTTTAACTCTTTCAGATGAGACGCTTGAAATTAGTAAAGCCGAGGCAGATAAATTAGGTGTTGGTTTTCATATTCATGTTGCAGAAGGTGAAGAAGATGTAGAAGATTCATTGAAAAAAAGTGGCGTAAGAGTCGTAGAAAGATTACAAAAGTTTGGGATATTAGGTGATAAAACACTTGCAATTCATTGTATCCATATAAACGATAAGGAAATTGAAATATTAAAAGAAACAAATACGATGGTGGTGCATAATCCAGAGTCTAATATGAATAATGCAGTAGGCGTAGCCCCTATTTTAGAGTTTTTCGATAAAGGGATTCTTACGGGTTTAGGTACAGATGGTTATACACCTTCTATGTTTGAGTCTGTAAAAGTTGCCTACATACTCCCAAAACTTCATTACAAAGATCCACGTGTTGGAGGTTCGGAATCTCAAAAGATGCTTTTTGAAAACAATAGAAAGATTTTTGCAAAGTTCTTTGATAAACCCGTTGGTATCATAAAAGAGGGTGCGTATGCTGATATTATAATACTTGATTATTTCCCACCCACTCCTTTCGATGACGGAAATGCTTTTTATCATCTAATTTTTGGAATGCGTGACAATATGGTTAATACTACTATTATAAATGGAAGGGTATTGATGAAGGATCACCAACTTACAGAGATTGATGAAGAGGAAATTATGACAAAGGCAAAAGAAGTTGCTAAGAAATTCTGGGAGAAGATGCAAAATGGATAGTTTTACAAGAAGAAACCTTGAAGAGATAATTGATGTTGCAAGAGGTTATAAAAAGGCAGATCTTCTCATTAAAAACGGAAAGGTTATAAATGTTTTTAACGAATCTATTGAAAATGCAGATGTTTTAATTCATAATGGCATTGTTGTTGGTATAGGGAAATATAATGATGCAGAAACAGTTGTTGATGTTCAAGGTTCTTTTGTTGCACCAGGCTTTACTGATGCTCATCTTCATATAGAAAGTACTATGTCAATTCCTCCTGTATTTGCACAGGCGGTACTTCCATTAGGAACTACAACTGCTGTTGTTGATCCTCACGAGATTGCTAATGTTGCTGGAATCCCGGGTATTCAATTTATGATAAATTCATCTGAAGGACTTCCAATGGACATTTATTTTATGCTTTCAAGTTGTGTTCCAGCAACGCCTCTTGAAACGTCTGGTGCTCATTTGTATGCAGAAGATTTAGCAATATTCAAAGATCATCCTCGTGTTCTTGGGCTTGCTGAACTCATGAACTACCCGGGGCTTCTTGCAAAAGTTCCTGAAGTGCTTGACAAAGTAACTAAATTTAGGGATAGGATTATTGATGGGCATGCACCTGGACTTTCTGGAAATGACCTTAATGCATATTTATCTGCTGGGGTGATGGCAGATCATGAATGTACTATACCAGAAGAGGCAGAGGAAAAACTATCAAAGGGAATGTGGATTATGATGAGGGAAGGATCTTTAACAAGAGATGTATTGAGGCTTCTTCCAATAATTAATGACCACACAAAGCACAGGATTATGTTGTGTACTGATGATAAACATCCTGAAGATCTTGTTTATGAAGGACATGTGAATTTTGCGATTCACCTTCTTGTTGAGAATGGGATTACTCTTCCGCTTGCCGTGAGACTTGCAACATTGAATTCAGCAAACTTTTTTGGTTTCAAGCGAAGAGGTGGTATAGCACCAGGGTACGAAGCAGATATAGTTATCTTCAAGGATATCTTAAAGATAGAAAAAGTGTTTAAGCGTGGTAAATTAGTTGCTGAAGATGGGAAAGCGCTTTTTGAGTTTAAGCGTGAACTCCATGATGATGCTGTAAAAAATACAATAAATATTAAACCTGTTACTTTTGAAAAATTGAGAATTAAAAATGAGAATAAAAAGATCAGGGTAATTGGTATTCATCCTGATACAATACTTACAGATGAGTTGCTGTTTGACCCAAAAGTTAAAAACGGAGAAGTGGTTTCTGATACTGAGCGTGATGTTATAAAAATAGCAGTAGTTGAAAGACATAAGGCTACGGGAAATGTAGGACTTGGATTTATTCATGGGCTTGGACTGAAAAGGGGTGCGTTTGCAACTTCTGTTGCCCATGATTCACATAACATTATCGTTGCTGGAGAAAATGACAGGGATATGCTTCTTGCCATTGCTCAGATTGAGGCAATGGGAGGTGGAGTTGCTGTTGCAAAAGACGGTAAAATTTTGGGTTCTCTTCCTCTGCCTTACGGTGGGCTAATGACAAACAAACCGGTTGGAGAAACAGCAGAAACACTTTTGAATCTTCATAAAATTGCCAGAGAAGAGAATGGACTTTCCGTCTCCGATCCTTTTATGACTCTTGCTTTTATGTCTCTTCCAGTGATTCCGAAATTAAAACTAACGGATAAAGGACTTGTTGATGTAGAAAAATTTGATTTTGTTTCTCTTTTTAAGGAGGAATAAATGAAAAAGATAAAAAATGGATTTATTGTAAAACAGGGAAACGAACTCGAGAAGGTTACGATTTACACTGACAATGGAAAAATAAAATATATAATGCCGGGTGATGATACCTCTTTTAATGTTGAAAAGGAAATTGATGCTGAAAATTGCGTTGTATTTCCGGGTTTTATCGATCCCCATGTTCATTTTGATGATCCGGGGTTCACGCAGCGGGAGGATTTTGAAACAGGTACGAGAAGTGCTGCAGCGGGTGGTGTAACTACGATAATTGATATGCCTTGTACCTCAATACCGCCCGTTATCAGTGGAAAGAATTTTGATTATAAACTTTCCATTGTAGAAAAAAAG
Organism: uncultured Caldisericales bacterium; assembly: GCA_964465465.1. GTDB lineage: Bacteria > Caldisericota > Caldisericia > Caldisericales > Caldisericaceae > AUK232. The sequence goes on along the minus strand of CAYXJW010000085.1, from coordinate 4,912 downwards.
GCTTATGTTGATTTTGCTTTTTGGGGTGGAGTAACTCCCTTACAGGTTGATAGTGGAGAGTATAAAACAACCTTGAATGAGTTAAAAAGTAGAGGTATCGTAGGAGTTAAATTTTACACAATTTCTGGAATGGAACTTTATCCAAGAATGCCTGTTCCTCAAATGCACAAAGCATTTGAATTTTTGCGGGATTTAAACCTTGTTTGTGCTGTGCATGCCGAAGATTTTTATTTGGTGGATTTTTATTCTGAATATTTAAAAAGTCAAGGAAGAAAAGATCCTGAAAGTTGGTTTGAAGGTAGAGTTTATGAGGCAGAAGCAAAAGCGATTTGGTCTGTTATGGGGATTGCAGATAAGGTTGGAAATAAACTTCACATTGTGCATCTTTCTACAAAAAAGGGGCTTGATGCAATTAAATGGGGCAAAGAGCATAAAATAGATATTACCACTGAAACTTGTCCTCAGTATTTACTATTTACTGTTAATGACTTAAAGAAGATTGGACCTATTTTAAAAACAGCACCTCCAGTGAGACGCGAGGAAGACAGGCTTGCGCTGTGGAACGGGATACAGGAAGGATTAATTGATTTTCTTGCTACGGACCATGCCGCTGGGGTTTTTCCTGAAGAAAAGTCGAAGGAAAGCATCTGGGATAATTATGCAGGAATCCCGGGCACACAACTATTTGCATCAGAGATCTTTACGTATGGTTATCATGAAAATAAACTTTCTTTAGAGCAAATTCAGACACTTCTTTCTATTAATGCAGCAAAAAGGTATGGGCTTTATCCAGACAAAGGTTCTTTGTTTATTGGCACTGATGCTGATTTTACCATTGTGGACCTCGAAGAAGAATGGATTGTGGATGCTAAAAGTTTGGAAAGTAAAGGGAAATATTCTCCATTAAACGGAAGAAAGTTAAAGGGTAAAGTTAAGAAAACAATTGTTCGGGGTGAAGTAGTATATAGTGATAAAGAAGGCATTATTGGCAGAAATGGTTATGGAAAACTTATCAGGAGCAATTTATGAAGATCACTATTGTTGTAGATAACTATGTTTCTAAAAGAGGTTTTATAGCGGAGCATGGATTCTCTCTGCTTCTTGAAACTGAAAGTGAAAAAATTTTATTTGATACGGGCCAGGGTTATGCATTGAAACATAATTTAGATTTACTTGGAATTAAATTATCAGATATTGATAAGATTATTCTGAGCCATGGCCACGATGACCATACGGGAGGATTGCATTTTTTTATAGATGAGAGTATCTTTCCGATGATTATAGCACATCCCGATGTTGTGTATGAAAAATTCAAGATTTCTAAAGGTAAGAAGAGTAGCATTGGTTTGAAATTTGATTTATCCAGATTTAAAAATGTAATGTATGAAAATGGTTTGATGAATCTTTCGAAGAATATTATTTTTTCAGGCGAAGTTCCTGAGGAAAATCAGTGGGAGTTGGAGGAAACTGTATATTTTCGTTTAAAAAACGACTTTCTTGAAAAGGATCCATTCACAGACGATATTTCACTTTATATAAGGACTTCGAAGGGATTGCTTGTTATTACTGGGTGTGCACATTCTGGTATTATTAACATTATTAATTACGGAATGAAGGTGTCCGGTGAAAAAAAACTTTACGGAATTCTGGGTGGTATGCATCTTAAAAATGCTTCTCAAAAAAGAATAAAACAAACAATTAGTAAACTTTCAGAATTTAATCCTTCGTTTATTTCCGTTTCGCACTGTACTGGTTTTGATGCAGGTGTTATGCTTAAAGAAGCATTTAGTAATAAGGTCGTATTTACAAGTGCCGGTGATGAATTTGAGTTTATCGGGTAAATCTATTTTAAAACAAAAAAACTTTATTATAATGTGAACTAAAATTTAAACTATTATAATGGGAGGTTGGTATGAACGAGAGAGAGCAGAAGATTAAAGAACTTGTAAAGAAGTATGAAGATGACATCATAAAATTTGCTCAAGAGATCGTAAGAACAAAATCTTACTCCGGTCAAGAAGAGAAACTTGTAAGACTTTTTGAAAGCAAGATGAAGGAACTTGGTTTTGATGAAGTGATTATTGACAAGACCGGAAATATTATAGGTAGAGTAGGAAATGGAAAAACTAAAATTCTTTATGATGCCCATATTGATACTGTTGAAGCAGAAGACAGGGAGAATTGGCACTACGATCCGTTTGGTGGAGAAATTGTTGATGGCAAACTCTACGGGAGAGGAAGTACAGACGAGAAAGCAGCAATGGCTTCAATGATTTATGGAGCAAAGATCCTTAAAGAAGTAGGAATACCTGAAGATGTTTCCCTTTATATTTCAGGGACTGTGCAGGAAGAAGTTTGTGATGGCTTAACAATAGGCTATTTAATAAATGAGGTTGTAAAACCTGATTTTGTTGTTCTTTGCGAACCAACGAGCCTTGATATTTATAGGGGTCACAGAGGAAGAGTAGAAGTTTCAATAACTACAAAGGGGAAATCCGCACATGCAGCACATCCTAATAGGGGAGATAATGCAATTTATAGAATGGCAAAAACTGTTGTTAATATTGAAAAACTTACAGAGACATTTAAAGAAGATCCATTCCTTGGAAAGGGTACTGCTGTTGTTTCCATTATTGAATCCAAATCTCCCTCAATAAATTCTGTTCCATATGAATGCACGATTTATATTGATAGAAGGCTTACAATAGGTGAAACAAAGGAAAGCGCAATTGAAGAGTTTAAGACTACATTTGTTGATCCGGATAAAACAGATATAAAAGTTCTTACATTCGAAGGTGTTTCCTGGACTGGCAGGAAAATTTCACAGGAAAAGTATTTCCCTACATGGGTTCTTGAGGAAGACCATCCGCTTGTAAAAGCAGGTTTCGAGGCTGCGAAGGTGGCGAGGCCAAACGAGGATGTTAAAGTGTCGAGATGGATTTTCTCAACAAATGGTGTTACAACAATGGGAAGATATCATATTCCCTCAATTGGTTTTGGGCCAGGTGATGAATGGCTCGCACATGCAGTTGACGAATACGTAAGGGTCTCAGATCTCACGAAAGCAGCTGTTTTTTATGCTGCATTCCCCTATTACCTTACGGAAAAAATTAAAAAATAGTCAGGAGGTCGACAATGAATACAAAATTAAAAGGAAAAGATTTTTTATCAACTAATGATTGGACTCTTGAAGAATTAGAACAGGTACTCGATCTTTCTTTTAAATTTAAGCAGGAGAGGGCTCTTCGGATTCCGCACGATCACATATTACGTGGTAGAGAGTTGTTTATGATTTTCAAAGATAAGTCCACAAGAACGAGAAACTCGACTGAAACTGCTATGATTCAATTGGGTGGTCATGCAACTTATCTTCCAGCAGAAGCAACGCAGATGTCTCACGGAGACACGGCGAAAGAAATTGGCATTATTTTTTCACGTTATGGTGATGGTATAGCGATAAGAGATGATATATACCTTGGTGTAGGACAAAAATATATGGAAGAAGTTGCAAAATGGGCAGATGTTCCGGTGATTAACCTTGAGTCTGATTGGGATCACCCTATGCAAATGCTTGCTGATATAATGACTATAAAAGAAAAATTTAACAATGATATTAGAGGTAGAAAGTTTGTAATTTCCTGGGCATATGCAAAATCACATGCAAAACCACCTGCAGTTCCTCAGGGGCTTATTATGATGATGCCTCGTTTTGGATTGAATGTTACACTTGCAATGCCAAAAGAATTTGCTCTGAGTCCGAAAGCTATGGAAATTGCAGAGAAAAATGCGAAAGAAGCAGGTGTAAATTTTGAGGTAGTTAATGATATGGATGAAGCTTTTAAAGATGCTGATATTGTTTATCCTAAATCTTGGGGTGCATATTATTATGCGGAAAATGATTTCGATGAAATGAAAAAAATTGCTGAAAAGTATAAAGATTGGATTGCTGATGAGCGTAGAATGAAACTTGCAAAAAAGAATGCAATTTATATGCATTGTTTGCCGGCTGATAGAGGTGCTGAAGTAACAAATGAAGTGATAGATGGTCCGCAGTCTGTGATTTATGATGAAGCAGAAAATAGGCTTCATACAGTAAAAGCGGTATTGGCTCTTACTATTCGTTAAGTATTTGCTTGCATTAATAATTTGTTCATGCTAAAATGGACTAAAAAATATGGAGGTGAGTTGTGGGAAAATTAGCTGTACTTGCGATTGGGGGTAATTCCCTGATCAAAGATAAACAACATGAAACCGTTGAGGATCAATATAAAGCAGTATGTGAAACCGCAAAGCACATCGTAGGGATGGTTGAACAGGGATTTGATGTTGTTGTTACTCACGGAAACGGTCCTCAAGTGGGATTTATTTTGAGGCGTTCTGAAATTGCTTACAAAGTGGAAGGGATACACCCTGTTCCACTGGTTAATTGTGGGGCAGATACGCAGGGTTCTATCGGATATCAAATTCAGCAGGCTCTTGACAACGAATTTATGAGAAGAAATATTAAAAAGAAAGCTGCAACTGTTGTGACACAGGTTGTTGTTGATAAAAATGATCCTGCATTCAAAAATCCTTCTAAGCCTATTGGAACATTTTATACTAAGGAAGAGGCAGAAAAGCTTCAAAAGGAACATCCTGATTGGGTTATAATCAATGATGCGGGGAGAGGATACAGGAGAGTTGTTCCTTCTCCTATGCCTAAGGAAATTGTAGAGCAAGAGGCTATTGAGCTACTTGTGAAGAGTGGTTTTAGCGTCATAGGAGTAGGTGGTGGTGGAATACCGGTTATCCGTAATGAAAAAGGTGAACTTGAAGGAATTGACGCAGTTATAGATAAGGATAATGCTTCAAGTCTTCTTGCTATAAATATTAAGGCAGATATTTTTATCATCTCAACTGCAGTTGAAAAGGT
>CAYXJW010000084.1:0-2150 GCA_964465465.1 uncultured Caldisericales bacterium | reverse complement strand
TATTATTCCCGTCAATGTGTACCACTGATAGATGTTTTTCTCCTATTCTTTGCCCTAAATTATCAAACTCAAGCGGGAACTTATAACTCTCCGTAACACCCTCAAGTAGATAATCAAAGTAGTGTCTTTCTTTTTCTTCCTTTTCTCGCTTTAAATAAGCAGGCAGAGAAATATATTCATCATTCTCAAATGTTACTGCTGCTGGCAGTCCATCACTTATTCCCTGTTTAGTAATGGCAATACCAAGTAGGGGAGAAGTTTCAATTATACTCTCTTTGTTTTGTCTAAGTTTTTGCATCAACTTTTCTCTATCCTGGGCAAAATTTTCTCCTTCAGTCTCAATATGTGCCACAGCTAATCTTAATGCTCCTCCTGTTTTTTTAAGGACAAGTCTTGAAAGGGTCTGGGTTACTTCCTTAGCTATGTCCTTATTCCGATAAGCTACCATGGCATTACCACCGCCAATATAAATGATTTCAGCATCAACATTTTTGTCTTTAAATATTTTAAACTCCTTTACCTCTTCCCAATTAATTATGCCATTTGTTGATGTATTAATTGCTTCTTTTAAATATTCATCCAATACTTTTGCCACTAAGATAGATGCCCCAATATTTTCTTTTAATTTTGAAGAGGAAAAAATAAACTCTTGAATACCTCTTACATCGTATAATGATAGACAATATTCCTTTTCCATTTTTATCCTCATTGTTCTATAATGTTTTCCAATTTTTCAGATAGAGATATTCCTTGCTTGCTTAAGTTAAGCTCTGTTCTTATTTCATTTATGCCAATAAGATTCTTTCCTGCGTTTCTAGCTGCGTCAAATTGAGAAAGGTCTTTTTCCAATTCCTGAAGCTTACTGGCATCCATAAGAGAAACAACAACCACCTTTGCATGTTCTCCTCCTAATTGTTGTGCCCGGTAAATAGCTTCAAATGCCTTTTGCTTGACAACTCCTATATGTGTATCTGTTGTACAGGAGATTAAAAACATCTCGTATCCTTTTATTACAATTATATCGATTTCTGTTTCTCTACCTTTATACTTGGCTTCTATCCCTTTTCTAATTTCTTCTACGTTGATTTTCTTTTCATTTTGTAATTTTTGCAGGGTTATTAATACTAGGTCTTCAAGCCACTCTCCAGTAACAAGTTTATAAAAAGAAGGAAATTTTTCTGCTTGCTCAAGATCATACTTATTATTTTTAAGGAGATCAAAGGAATTATTAAATAAAGATTCGAATATTCCATCTTCATTCGCTTTTTTAATTTCTTCTATGAGTTTTCGTTTTTTCTTTAATTTGTATTTAAATCTTTTTCTGAATTTATCCATTTTGCTTTTCCAGCTTTTTTTATTTTCTGTGATTCTCTGCAATATGTGCTTTACAAGCTCATTAAATTTTTCCTCATCCATAATCTTCGTATATGATGGTTGATCTTTTCCCTGATTTTTTATCTCCATATCATGTAACTCAAGTAGCGTGTTAATATTTAAAAAAACTTTTCTTCTCAGATCATTATCTGTCGGGAAATGTCTGCTATCTTCTAATACAAGCCAATGTTTATCGGGATCAAGATAAGAAAAAATTGCCTTTTTCCCCTTCTTTTTTACATAGTTATAAATAAACATGTAGGTGTATACAGACATAGTCTTTTTACCGCCAGTGAAATTAATATGAAGAGAAGAGATATTGTTTTTCTTTTCTAAAAAATTGTTTAATGTGTTCTTTATATTTTTAGGATCATTTTCTTTATCTTTCAAATCAATTAACTCTACTTTAATTTCCCGTCTTTTATGTTTAAATTTTCCTTTTAGTATTTGGGCAAATCTTTTTGTTTCTTCTGAATGCACTAACACAATCGAATCTGGCAAGGGCAGTTCTTTTTGGTCCTGGCGGTTGTTATTTAGCAAATAATCTCCTACTATATAGCCAGGTAATGGATTACTACCAACTAAAAGAAATAATATATGCATTTTGTACTCTCCCTAGCACATATTAGATATTTGTTAACTTTAACTTCTTTTCCTTTTAACATTTTTTACTCCATATTTTTTATAAACTTTTATTATTAGTGTTATTAATAATTTCTAACATCCCAAAACCTTGTGAATTTTTAGCTCCAAGGCCAGCATTATATGCTATGTCA
>CAYXJW010000083.1:0-15902 GCA_964465465.1 uncultured Caldisericales bacterium | reverse complement strand
AACAAGTTCACCCCTGAAACCGTTGTTATTTAAAAAAGAAAGAATCTCAATTGCTGCAGGTAGAGAGTTATTGAATTTGTCAAAAACTAAAATATACGGCTGTGAAAACTCTCTAAACACTCTTTTAAATTGTGATTCTACCCCTCCTGTAATGATTGCAAACAAATTAATATTTGTCTTTGAATAATCATGGACTATTTCACATGATGAAATTTTTTTTCTTATCTTATTGAGAAATACCTCTATAGCCTCTTGCGGGCTTGTTTTGGACACAAGAGGAACAATACTTACTTTCACTTTCTGTTATCCTTTTAATGCCCCAGCAGTCAAACCTTGAACAATATACTTTTGGAATATCAACACCATAATTACTAACGGAATTGCTGCCAATGTTGATGAAGCCATAATCTGTCCCCAAGGAATTTGGCCGTGGAGTCCTTGAAATAATGCAATTCCTACAGGTATCGTTCTCGCGTGGTAGTCTGTCGTAAGCATTAATGCAAACATGAATTCATTAAATGATGCAATAAACACTAGTAGAGCTGTAGAAAAAACTCCAGGTGCAGAAATTGGAAGAATTACCTGAAGTAAAGTTTGTATTCTATTTGCTCCGTCTACCATTGCAGCTTCATCTAAGTTTTTGGGCAATTGCATGAAGTAACTAATTAATATCCATAAAGAGATGGGCATAACCCATGCTATATATGGAAATATAAGTACTTTGTATGTGTTTATCCACCCAAGTCTTGTCATGAGTTTAAATATGTATCCCACAATACTTATTTGAGGAAACATTGAAACAGCAAGTATACCAAGAGTGATCGCTGTTTTTCCTTTAAATTTTATTCTGGATATTGCATATCCCGCAAAACTTGCAATCATTACTGAAAAAAAAGTTACTATTATCGCAATAATCAAACTGTTTTTAAAATAATCAATTATATGCAAATCTTTTGATGTTATTATTTGCTTATAGTTTTGCAAAGTAAATATAAATGATATTTTAGAGGAGCCAAGAAAATCTGGATTCTTAGAAAAAGAAATAACAATCATCCATATAAACGGGATAAGGCAAATTAACACTGTTACTGCCACGCCTATAATTATAAATAATTTCTTTTTTACTTTATCGCTCATTTTCTTTTAACCCTCCACTAAAGTGTCCTACCTTCAAATAAATTACTGTAAAGGTGAATATTAAAAGAAAGGTAATTACGGACACAACTGAACCATACCCAAAGTCTCCCAGGATGTAGGAACGAAAGCCGTACATTGAGACAGAAGACGTTGAACCCCCAGGTCCGCCCCCTGTAAGGACATAGATTAAATCAAAAATTCTTAAGGAATCTATCGTTCTGAAAATCAATGCTATAACTATTACTGGCTTAAGCAGCGGTAGTGTAATTTTCCAGAATTGCTGAGAAAGTGAAGCACCATCAACTTTGGCTGCTTCATACAAAGATTGTGGAATTGCTTGTAATCCAGCAAGAAACAATATTGCCATAAACGGTGCTGTTTTCCACACGTCGGCTGCTACAATAGAAAAAAAGGCACTTACTGGTGAACCAAGCCAATTTATAGGACGAGATACGATATGCAAATGGAGTAAAACAAAATTAAGCAGTCCATAACTGTAGTTATACATTAACTGCCAGATTCTTGCAGATACAATTGTAGGAATAGCCCATGGGATTAAAACTACAGCTCTCATTAAACCCCGAAGTTTAAATTTTTCATTTATTACTAGGGCATAGAACATTCCCAAAATTGACTCCAATGTTACGGCAACAACGGAAAAAGCTACGGTAAAACGTAGTGATTGCCAAAACTGGGGATCTTTTATTAATCTTTCGTAGTTCCTAATACCGATAAATTTTGTGGGGGGCATAAATGTTACATTCCTGAAAAAACTTGTTACAAATGTTCCGATAACAGGAACTAGGATCAGCCCCCCTACGAGCAACAAAACAGGGGAGAGAAGGAGATAAGCTAACCCCTGTTCAGAGACATGTTTCCTAGACTGTATCCTTCTCTCCTTCATCATTACCTACCTTTAACTTCCACTTCCATATTGTTTAATAATCTGCTCAACTTCCTGTTGAGCTTTGTCAAGCGCTGTCTTTGGATCCATTCGCCCAGCTATTGCAGCATTTACATACTTCTGAATAACCTGACTCATTTTGGTGTAATATGGAACACTTGGACGTGGTATTGCGTTTACGAATACTTCTCTTAATTTCTCAAGATAAGGAGCCTTTTTCAATACCTCCTGATCTTTATAAACATCTTGTCTTCCTGGATTCCAGCCTAGATTCATTGCAAAACCTTTTTGAACATCGTAGGATTCAACGAATTTAACAAATTTCCATGCAGCTTCTTTATTCTTGGAATAGGTATTAATTCCTATATGCCACCCTCCAAGTGTAGCGGCACTTTGATGTCCAGGGAAATGAGGTAGTGGTGCTATACCAGTCTTTCCTTTTACTGGAGAGTTATCTGAGTTATGAAGTCCCCAAGCATAAGGCCAATTTCTTTCAAACATTGCATTTCCACTTTGGAAAGTCATTCTAACAGGCTCTTCTGTCATTTCTGTATATGTGCTGGGAGGTGAAATCTTGTACTTGTGGATGAGATCTGCCATAAAGGTAAGTGCTTGTATGTTATTCTGAGAATTTAACACAGGTTGACCATCTTTATTTAATATGTTTCCTCCATTACTTGCTATGAATTCAAGGAAATCACACACAAGACCTTCATACTGCTTCCCTTGCCAAACAAAACCCCAGAATTTAGGATTTTCTTTTCTTTCACCGTTTTGTACTTTTTCAGCAATTTTTACGAGATCCTGCCATGTTTGTGGAGGATTAGAAAAACCGTACTTTTTCAGCAGATCCGTTCTGTAGTAAAGCAAACCAGCATCAATGTAAACAGGTAGCGCGATTAGATTCCCCTTGTAAGTGTCAGCAAGGTCTAAAACCTTTTTGAAAAACACAGAGGTATCATAGTTATCCTGAGACACATAGCTATTTAGGGGAGCAAGCCATCCTGATGCGGCGAATTGACCAACCCATGCAACATCCATAAGAAATACATCTGGTGTAGATTCGTGACCACTTAACGGTGTAACAAGTGTCTGCATCCTCGTTGCTGAATCCATTGGTTGTCTTAAAAGATTCACTGTAATGTTCGGATTCTTTGCTTCGAATTCATTAATAACTTTGTGCCAGTAATCTATCTCCGATGGTGCGCCACCTACCGCAAATACAATAGAAACATTCTTTGGTGTCTGCTGTGCCTGCTGCTGGTTTTGGGAGGGAGTCGATGTCTGAGTCTGAGTTTTACATCCAACAAAAACCACCGAAATCATCATTACCACTACTAAGATGGTAATGATCTTCGCCATTTTCTTCATAGAAAACCTCCTTTCTTCTAAAAAAATTATTTCTTTCATCTTAACCCACATTTACTTCTATGTCAAGTGTAAAATAAAACTTTCTTAACACAACATAAAAATACAGAAATCCCCCATCACTATTAATCCAGTGAGTAATTACCTGTGTATAAAATCAGAATTTTATTTTTTTACCTCTTTAAATAAAGACAAATAATCACTTATATGGCGCGTTATAAGGAATTTTTTTGATACAGTTTCGTATCCATTTTTACCAAATGCTTCTCTTTTTAAATTATTTGCTAACAAATCATCTATCGCTTTCACACATTCCTCGTTTGATTTAACAAGATATCCGTTTTTACCGTGTTCAATTTGTATAGTAATTCCACCTACTTTACCTCCAATCACAGCACGTTTCTTCCAGAGTGCTTCTGAAACGGTAAGCCCAAAACCTTCCTTGATAGATTTCTGTAGAACAATCGTTGCAGCCCTTTGAAAAGCATTGACTTCCCTGCTACCTACACCATCAAGATTTGATAAAATAAAAAGATCATTATCTTCCCCTGCATGTCGAAGGGTTTTCTGGTAAAATTGCCATCCTTCCGGGTCATCTGTTGCCATGGAACCTATTAAAACAAGTTGAATATTTTTATACTTCTTCTTCAACTCTTTATAAACATCTATTACACCAAGGGGATCTTTCCATGGATCGAAACGTGAAATTTGAAGAATTATTGGTCTGTCTGGGTCAACACCAAATTTTTTAACGATATATTTTACTTCATCGTTGCTCAATTCAGTATTTTTGGGTGATAATGGATCAATAGATGGATAAATTATTTTATGATTCATTAAGGTACCCAATCCCTTTGCAAAGGAGTCCATGCTAAAAATTACCTTATCATATAGTGGAAGGAATCTTCTTACGAAATCTTTTGCTTGCGGATTTGGAAATGAAGTATCTATATGGCATCGCCATATAAAATATGTTGAGTGTGATTTAATATAAAATGGAAAAGCCATTGGTTGGGGATCATGGATAACTATAATATCGTATTTTTCATTAAATTTTTCAGCATTTTTCTTATTTACCTCCATATAGTACTCTATTTCTTCATTACTTAGGTCTCCTTCTTTTCCCTGGAGCATATTGTGAATCTTTTTTGTAATGTTAAAAAACTCTCTATCTCCATCCATAACAAACCAGTGCAAATCCACATCCATTGAACGACTTAACGGTACAATAGATCTAAACAGTTCAGCGACACCGCCACCAAAAGCAGTTGAATTTATAAAAGCGATTCTTTTGCCTTTGATACTTCTAGCAAGTCTTCTAAGATATTTCTCACTTTCCTCACTAAGATATTTTCTGTAGAGAAAAATATCTTTTTTCTCTACTACCACCTCTTTCATAACCTACCTCCACCGTAGATTTATTATTTTTTATTATACAACAATCAACTCATTATTCAACAGTTACAGACTTTGCAAGATTTCTTGGTTTATCAATATCAAGCCCACGCGATTCTGCAATATAATAAGCTAACAATTGAAGTGGTATTACAGAAATTACAGGAGAGAGTTCGTTGAGTGTCTTTGGGACGTAAAAGACTTTGTCAGCAACATCTTTTATCTTTTCGTACCCCTCACTTGCAATTGCCAGCACTTTTCCTCCGCGTGCTTTTACTTCCTTTATATTACTCAAAGTTTTTTCTCTAAGCGGTTCAAATGTGTCGATCGCTATCACAAGAGATTTTGGAGTAACAAGGGCAAGTGGTCCATGTTTCAATTCACCAGCGGGATAACCTTCTGCATGAACATAAGAGATCTCCTTTAACTTCAATGCTCCCTCAAGAGAAAGTGCATAATCAAGATTTCTTCCTATGTAAAATGTTTCTTCTATTGACTTCGTGGTAGCAGCGAATTCCGCTATCTCATCGCTCTGTTCTAATATCTTTTCCGCTTTTTCTGGTAATCTTTCAAATTCGTCTGCAAGCAGTTTTTCCTTTTCAGGAGAAAGTACACCCAACAATCTGGCAAGATAAGATATAACAAGTGCTATAACTTCCACCTGGGCTACGTATGCCTTTGTTGATGCAACAGCAATCTCAGGCCCCGCATTTATGTACACAACTCTGTCAACTTCCCTTGCAACAGAACTTCCAACAACATTTACTATTCCTATTGTTTTTGCACCCTTTGATTTTGCAAGCCTCAAAGCAGCAAGAGTATCTGCTGTTTCACCAGATTGGCTGATTACGAACACAAGTGTATGGTCGTTAATTACAGGATTTCTATATCTAAATTCTGATGCTACTTCAGCCTCTGCAGTAATGTTAAGAAAATTCTCTGCAAGGTATCTTCCAACAACTCCAGCGTGATATGCAGTGCCACAAGCAACAAAATAGACCTTATCAATACTACCTAAAAGTTCCCTCGTAAATGCAAGTTCAGGTATCTCTATTCTTCCATCTTTTACTCTACCGCGCATTGCTTCACGTATAACCTGTGGTTCTTCAAAAATTTCTTTTAACATGAAGTGCTTAAACCCACCCTTTTTGGCATCATCAACACTCCAGGTAATTTTTTGAACCATTCTTTTAATCGGATTCAGAGAAAGATCGAATAATCTCACGCCGTCTTTACGGATCTCGGCAATATCACCGTTTTCAAGAATAATAATATCTCTTGTGTAGGGGAGAAGTGCGGGAATATCAGAAGCAATAAAATTCTCTCCGTTTCCAATGCCAACGACCAGAGGACTATCCTTTCGGACTGCAATAAATCTATTTTTTTCATCTTTACTCATAACACCAAGCGCAAAAGAGCCTTCCAGCATATTTACTGCTTTCTTAACGGCAACTAAAAGGTCTCCTTCATAAAAACTTTCAATGAGATAGGCAATCACCTCCGTGTCTGTTTCTGAACGGAAGTTATGCCCCTCTTTGACAAGCATTTTTTTGAGTTCAAGATAATTCTCAATTATACCGTTATGCACTATTACAATGTTCTTACTTTCACTGTAATGCGGATGCGCATTTTCATCGTTCGGTGCTCCGTGAGTTGCCCACCTTGTATGGCCTATTCCAATCTTGCCTTTGAGATTGCTGTTTTTAAGTTTCTCTTCGAGATCTTTTATTCTGCCATGCGTTTTAACGATTCTCAAATCGTCACCGAGGATTGCAACTCCAGCCGAGTCGTATCCCCTGTATTCGAGGTGCTTCAATCCATCTATTAATATAGGCAGAGCCTCTTTATCACCTATGTAACCAACAATTCCGCACATTTTACATCTCCCCCTCAATTTTTTCTCTTATTCTTAATGCAACTCTTCTTATCTCATCTGGATCTATTCCTTCAACCATTATTCTGATTAAAGGTTCAGTTCCAGAAGCACGAACAAGAATCCTTCCCCTATCTCCAAGTTTTTTTGCTTCGTTCTCAATAAACTCTTTTATAACGTCCTTCTGAATAATTGTTTTATCTTTTACTCGCACATTTTCAAGAATTTGAGGATAATGTTCAATACCTTCGTGTAATTTACTCAGAGGAAGACCTGTATCAGAAAGCACCCGTAAGAGCATTAAGGCTGTTATTAAACCATCACCTGTTTTACTCTCTTCAAGAAAAATTACATGCCCTGATTGTTCGCCACCTATCACTGCATCATATCGGCGCATTTCTCTTAAAACATACCTATCCCCGACAGGTGCTCTAACAAACTTTATACCGTTTTCTTCGAACGCCTTAACCACGCCCATATTACTCATTACCGTGCCAACGACCGTATTGTTTTTTAATTTTCCCTTACTCTTCAAATACTTTGCTATGATAAGCATTGTTTCATCTCCGTCAACGGTTTTTCCTTTTTCATCAACGAACAGGACTCTATCTCCATCACCATCGTGAGCAATTCCAATGTCAGCACCGCGCTCCAGAGCAAATTTTTTGATTGTCTCAATGTGAGTTGAACCGCAATTAACATTAATACGAGATCCATCTGGCTCTGCACCAAATAAAAAAAGACGTGCATTTAATTTTTGCAATGTTTCAGGTGTGGTTCTGTACGTTGCGCCAAATGCTGTATCCACTGCTATTTTGAGTTTTGACAGATCCATTGGAAACCTGTTTACAAGATGTTCAATATAAAAATCAGCAAGAGAATCATCACGATAAATTTTACCTACCTCGTCACCATTGGGAAGATCTTTATGTAGATCTTCCACTAACTTTTCAATTTGAATTTCAGTTTCATCACTTAATTTAAATCCAAATCTGTCAAAGGGCTTTATACCATTATATTCCACTGGATTATGAGATGCTGAAATCATAATTCCGGCATCAAAACCTTTTTCAAACGTGAGAAGTGATACGGCAGGAGTGGGAATTATTCCTGCAATGACAACGTTACTTCCCGCACTTGCAACGCCTGCAGAAACTGCATTTCTAAGCATTGGTGAAGAGATTCTTGTATCCTCACCTATTAGAATCGCACTTTTTTCCTTAAACACTGAAGCAACAGCCCGTCCGATTTTAACTGCTACCTCAACCGTGAGTTCTTTATTTGCAATGCCTCTTGCACCATCAGTTCCAAAAATTTTTCTCATACGAAATAATTTTAAAGATAATGGAAAATAAATCAAGTTATTGCTTTTCCCACAAACTGCCAAGCATTATTCCCACAACTATCATAAAGAGACCAATCACCGTGGATACAAGGATTTTTTCTTTCAAAACCTCGTTTATAAAGAATAACGATAAAAATGGTGAAAGATAAGCAAAATTGGAAATCCTTGCAGGAGAGTTAGATAGTCTAAGCGCTTTCAGAAACAGGAAATATGTGATTCCCATTTCAAACATACCCGTATAAATTGTAGGAGCAATACCTCTTGCATCAATATTCGTAAAACTCCCTGTTAAAAAGAAGAGCAAGAATATATAAAATGTTCCAAATAAAAAATTAAAAAACAACTTTACCGTTTCTTTTCTCGGATCATTCAAATTTACAATCCAAAAAACTGCCCACACAAAAGCACTCAAAAAAGCAAGCATAACGCCCCAAACATTTACACCATTGGAAAATTGCATATGACCCGAGATTGAAATTATCGTAGCACCTACAAAACTTATCGAAATTCCAATGTAATTTTTAACAGATACTTTCTTTCCAAGAAAAATTACCGAAAAAACAGTTAATATAATAGGCCATGTGTAATTTATTGGTTGCGCAATCTGAGCAGGAAGCAAATTATACGCCTCAAAAAGTATAAGATAATAAGCGAAAGGATTTAGCAAGCCGTACAATGCTGAGTGCAAAATATCTCTTTTCTGTATCTTCCGATTTAAATCCTTGAAAGAAATCAAAAAAAGAATGGCTGTGGAAGTAAGCGAAGAAAAAAGGAGGAATTGAATTACAGTAAGGTATTTAAGCGATATTTTAAATGCCGTTGCAACCGTGGACCACAAGAAAACGGCTACAACAATGTACACATAGGCTTTTTTGCTACCGTTAATCATACAGTATGCCCCGCGATAAGACGGGGCAAATAAATGTAATTAGATCTTTAATCCCTTTGCAAAATCATAAACAAGCGGGATCTTCCAGCATTTTCCCATTAATGCATAGATAAGAGCTATAATCGAAACAATTGCAAATACTACATAGCAGATGTCTGCGAGTATTGCAATTATCGTCCCAACAAATGGAATCCAACTAAATATAAGTTCGATAAGCCAAACAATGATCTCTGCAATAAAGAGTGCAAGCCCTTGTCTTGCATGTTCCATAACAAATTTGCTATCTTTTTTTACAAGAAGAGGTATCAGAACAAGAATGCCAAGATAACTAATAGCAGCCAGGACTTTATTTTCGTCAATGTCCTTCTGGTCAAACCCCTTAATTTCTTCCATATTCCCTCCTTTAATATTTTTTTGAATTATACCTCATATTGATAAAATTCGCAAGGTAGAAAATCAATGCATCTTTCCTTTTCTGAACAAGATGTTCTCATATCTCAACTTACTGCTTGTAAACTCTTAACAAGCGATGTAAAATAAAAACATGAAAAGAATATTGTGCATAATGCAAAAAAATCCTGTGTATGCAATATTTTCTGCGCTACTAATAATACTCGCAGCGTTGTTTCCATACTATGTAAAAGATTATCCAGAGTTTATAAACTGGAAAACAATTATCACAATCGCAGGGCTAATAGTGATTACTACAGGTATAGAACACAGTGCAATGTTGGATAGTCTTACAATAAAAATGATTCACCGCTCTAAAAACGAACTTGGATTAGCGCTAAGATTTATTGTTTTATCCATAATCTTTTCTGCATTTTTAACCAACGATGTTTCGCTTTTTATTCTTATTCCAATTACTTTACAGGTTCAAAAATATATAAAAAATGATGTAGGAAAACTTATTGTATTCGAAGCAATAGGCGTGAATGTAGGTTCTGCACTAACCCCAATTGGGAACCCACAGAATATTTATATCTTCCATAAATGGAATCTTAACTCTATTGAATTTGTATTAAAAATGATGCCAATGTTTCTAATTCTTTCTATAATCCTTCTCTTATTTGTCTTAGTTTCTTTTAAGAGAAAACCACTTTCTTATGTAGAGGGTGGTACTAAACAACGAAAGAAGAATTTTCCTCTATTTTGGGTCTCTATTATTTTTATAGTTTTTTATTTTGTGTTTCTGAATTCTGTGCTTGCCATTTACTTAATGTTCATCGCTATACTGATTGTCTATTTCATAACTGCACGTTCTGTGCTACTTAAATCAGATTGGAGCCTGATTGTACTGTTTTGCATAATGTTTATAGATTTCAATGTCATTGCAAAAATCCCAACTGTGCACAATTTTATAACTTCAACAGATTTAAGTAATCCGAAAAATCTCTTTGGGGTTTCTGTGCTGCTTTCACAAATAATAAGCAATGTGCCTGCAAGTATATTTCTTTCAAAATATTCTACCAACTATCGTATTATATCATACGGGGTAAACGTCGGAGGAAATGGCTTTATAATTGGCTCATTGGCTAATATTATAGCATTAAGACTTTCTAAAAAGAACCTTTTCCTTGAATTTCACAAATATTCTTTAATGTTTCTTTTTATTACTTTTATTCTTGTTGTTCTTTTGCTTTTTTAAAAGAGCCTCTGCAACTTTTTTGTATGCATCACGGAATGGAAGGCCATTTTTAACAAGGTTATATGCCTTTTCTGTTGCAAAAATTTCTTCAGTAAGAAGACTTTCAGCAGATCTTTTATCTACTTTCAACTCACGAACAATATGCGATACAATACTCAGTGTATCCTTTAGTGTATCGAATGCTTCAAACAAAGCCTCTTTTGTTAACTGAAGATCACGATGATAACCAGATATAAGATTTGCAGGTATCATCTTTAGCCTCATTTCAAGAGAAACAATTTTAAAATAGTTTGCACGGGCAATTTCAAAAACATCTGGATTTTTCTTTTGCGGCATTATTGAACTTCCTGTGGTGAAAACATCTGGAATTTCAAAAATTTTCATTTCACTTCCAGAAAAAAGAATAATATCTGTTGAAAACTTATTGATGTCATACGCAATGAGTGTTAAAACAGACACGATCTCTGCTTCAAATTTTCCTCTACTATTTTGAACATAAATAGGATTTCTCTGAATCCTGGAGAACCCAAGCAGTTTTTGAGTAATTCTTCTATCAATTTTTAATACTGGGATACCAAACCCAGCACCAGTTCCAAGCGGAGACTGATCTATCAAACAAATTGCAGCATTGAGCATTCTTAAATCATCTTTAAGCGCTTCAATAAAACTTTCAGCCCACATCTTTACATTAGTTGGCATTGCCTTCCTTGTATGTGTAAAACCCGGCATCTTAACACTTCCATAATTTTTAACAAAAACTTTAAACGCATCTATCAAAGAATTTGTGAGATTTTTTATCTCGTTAAGTTCGTCTAAATAATACAATCGCAAAGCAGTTATTACCTGATCATTTCTCGATCGCGCTGTATGTAATTTTTTACCCGGGTTGCCCAGTTTCTCCGTGAGGAAGTTTTCGATTTTTGTGTGACAATCCTCCTCATCAATGTCAACATTGAACTTTCCAGACTTCCAAAGTTCTATAATTTCTCTTAAAGCACGGACAATATCCTTCTTTTCCTTCTGTGAGATGATTCCGGCTTTTGCAAGTGCCTCTGCGTGCGCGATTGAGGCAACACAATCATATTTTACAAGCCTATTATCCAGTTTATAATCGTTTCCAACAGTAAAACGTATAACCTGGTCATTCGTTTCTATATTCTTCTCCCAGAGTTTTGCCATAGAGCCTTTCTCTCCATTTGTATGGATTTCTTTCTCTCAATACTACTGCATGTGCTTTTAATCTTATCGCATTTATATTAATAAACCCCTTAGAATCTTCCGCATTGAAACCACCTTCTACATCCATACTTGAAATATCTTTATCGTAAAGTGAAGTGGGCGATTCCCTTCCGATGGGCGTAACATTTCCCTTGTAAACTGAAAGTGTTACTTTTCCGTCAATCGCTTCTTGACTCTTTTCTATAGCAGAAAATAGAAAATCCATTTCTGGAGAAAACCAAAATCCATTGTAGATTAATTCAGAAAATTTTGGAATAAGCATGTCCCTTATGTGCATGACTTCCTTATCCATTGCTATACCTTCAAGATCTCTGTGTGCAATCCAAAGTATTGTAGCACCAGGAGTTTCATAAACTCCTCTTGACTTTATTCCAATAAATCTGTTTTCTACCATATCAAGACGGCCAACACCGTTTTCACTTCCTATCTTATTCAAATACAAAAACATATTAAGGGGGTCTGTTTCCTCTCTACCCTCACTTTTATTCACAACTTTTATTGGGAGTCCATCTTTAAAATAAATATCTATAATTGTCTCCCTATCAGGTGCATCCTTCGGGGATTTAGTTTTTGTGAAAACGTATTCCTCTGCATATTTTGAAGGATCTTCTAATATCCCTGCTTCATGACTTATATGCATAAGATTGTCATCTTCGCTGAAAGGCTTCGCCTTAGTTGCGTGTATCGGAATTCCATTTTCTCTTGCATAATTAATCAAATCAGTTCTTCCTTTAAATTTGCTCAAAAATCTTTCATCTTTCCATGGAGAAATAACATTGATTTCTGGGTTTAAGGCATAATAGGAAAGTTCAAACCTCACTTGATCATTACCTTTGCCAGTTGCACCATGTGCAACGAAACGTGCCTGCTCCTTCTCGGCTATTTCTATTTGTTTCTGTGCTATTATAGGACGAGCAAGTGCAGTACCCAAAAGGTATCTTCCCTCATAAACAGCGTTTCCAAGGAGGGCAGGGAATATAAATTCAGTTATAAACCTCTTTCTAAGATCTTCGACATACACCTTTGTAGCTCCTATTTTTAACGCTTTTTCTTTTGCTGCTTCAAAATCTTCTTCCTGGCCAACATTTCCTATGAAAGCAATTACTTCGTATCCCTGATCTGTAAGCCATTTCAAAATTACAGAGGTATCCAACCCTCCACTGTATGCAAGGACTACTTTTTCCATATTTCCTCCAAATCTACGTAAGTTTTTTAAAAAATTTTAAAACACTTGATGTTTTTCCGGGCCGTGTTACAACAAGAATTGTGTCATCTCCTGCGATGGTTCCTTCTATGCCATTAAGTTTAATGTGATCGATGATGCTCGCAACACCCCCTGCATTCCCGGGCACAGTTTTAACTAATACAAGGTTTTGAACTGCTTTAATTTCGATCACAAAATTTTCAAAGGCTGCCTTCAGACGTTTCTTTGTCACCTCCTCTTCTCTGCCTGGCAGTTTATAGAAGGAACCAGCGCCACTTCTAGCCTTTACAACCCCAAGTTCTTCGAAATCCCTGGCAATTGTTGGTTGAGAGACATCAAGTCCCACCTTTTTTAGGAGTTTTACCATTTCCTGCTGGCTCTTAACTTTTTTCTCTTTCAAAATTTTCTTTATTGCATCTATCCGTTCCTTTTTTGTGTTTGTATATTTATTCATAATTAATTTATAATTATACAAAATTTTAGAATTTGTCAAGACCTATCTGAACAATTTTTAAAAATAGACTTAAAACAAAGGCATAGAAATAATATAAATTTCGTGCTGATCATTAAAGAAACCAGAAAATAAATTTTTAGTTAAAACTTGTTTTTAAACGGCGTTGTTATATAATTTAAACACACAAATTTGTGGGAGGTAAAAATGCTTAAAAAACTTGAAGATGTGAAAGAACTCGTAAAAAAGGAGAAGTTAAAAAGAATTGCACTTGCACTTGGGGAAGATACACACTCCTTAAAAGCAGTTTACATGGGAATAAAAGAAGGGCTCTTTTCAGTTACCAATTTTGCAAGAAAAAATATTGTAGAAGAGGTAGCAGCGCGTGAAAATATTGACACCTCTTTGATGAAAATCGTTGACGTAAATAGTCCTCAAGAAGCAATCGAAAAAGCAGTAAGAGATGTTCGTGAAGGACGAGCAGATGTTCTTATGAAGGGTATTTGTAGTTCTCATGACTACCTGCACGGAATTTTAAATAAAGAGTGGGGTCTTGTCCCTCCAGGAACACTCCTTTCAAATGCAGCAATTGCAGAAGTACCAACTTATCATAAGTTGTTAATACTTTCAGATCCGGGAGTAATAATAAAACCAACACTTGAAATGAAAATTCAACAGGTAAAATACTGCGTTGAAGTTGCACACAAACTCGGAATAAGTAAACCAAAAGTTGCACTTCTTTCCGCTGTAGAAACTGTAAACCCAAAAATGGAATCCACGGTAGATGCTTCCATTATTGCAAAAATGAACGAGCGCGGACAGATTAAAAATTGTATTATAGATGGTCCACTTGCAATGGACCTCATAGTATCAAAAGAAGCCGCAAAAATTAAAAAGGTTGATTCTGAAGTTGCAGGTGATGCAGATATTATAATATTTCCCAATATAGAGAGTGGAAACGCAGTTTACAAAACTCTCACAAAACTTGCCGGAGCAAAGACTGCTGGTGTTTTACTTGGAACAACTGCACCCTGTGTTTTACCATCGAGGGCTGATTCTGTAGAAACAAAATTTTATTCACTTCTAATAGCAGTTGCAATCTCCGGGGAAAAGGAGTAAAGATGAGAATTCTTGTAATAAATCCGGGATCTACATCCACAAAGTTGAGCATATTCGAAAATGGAAAGCAAATTATTAGCGAAAAAATTTCTCACTCTAAGGAGGAACTTTCTAATTTCAAAAAAATATCTGATCAGTTTGATTTTAGAAAAAAAATCATTGAAGATTTCTTAAAAAAACATGGCTTTTCAATTTCAGATTTCGATGCAATCGGAGCGAGAGGAGGAAATACTCACCCTCTTGAATCAGGAGTTTACAGAGTAAATCAAAAAATGGTTGAAGATCTATTAAGTTTGAAGTATGGAGCACATGCTTCAAATCTTGGCGCTCCACTTGCATTTTCCATAGCAAGCGAAGTGGGAATTCCAGCATTCATCGTTGATCCCGTTATAGTTGATGAAATGCAACCCATTGCTAAACTAACAGGGCTTAAAGGAATAATGAGAAAAGCAAAAGATCATCCTTTAAATCAAAAAGCTGCCGCACGAATTGTTGCAGAAAAACTCGGAAAAACTTATGAAAATGCAAATTTTATAGTTGCACATCTCGGTGGAGGAATCTCTGTTGCCTCACATAAAAAGGGCAGAATGATTGACGAAAACAACGCATTGAACGGAGACGGACCGTTTTCTCCAGAACGTTCAGGCGATATTCCAAACATCTCACTTGTAGAACTTTGCTTTTCTGGAAAATATACAAAAGAAGAAATTAAAAAAATGCTTGCAGGTAGAGGAGGACTTGTGTCTCATCTTGGTACAAACTCTTTAATCGATGTACTGGAAATGATTAAGAACGGAGATGAATACGCTAAACTCGTGTTTGATGCAATGATTTACCAAATAGCAAAAGAGATTGGAAAACATGCTGCTGTATTGAAAGGTAACGTTGATGCAATTATTCTAACGGGTGGATTGGCACGCTCAAACGAACTTACAGAAGGAATAAAAGAATACGTATCCTTTATTGCGCCTGTGTTTATCGTCCCTGGCGAGCATGAAATGGAGGCAATAGAGCGAGGTGTAAGACTTGCCTTGCTTGGAAAAGAGAAGATCAAAGAGTATACATAAGAGCAGGCATTAAATTCTTTGTAAGAATACACATAACCTACAATAGAGAGGTAGTTTGCAAATATTTTTGCTGTATGTAAGCATCAGGAAAATTGCTTTACAAGTGCTTTTTTGAATTTACTTTACATAAACCTCATTCTTAACATATATTTTTCATTTATCCCTTATTAATACTGTATCCATTAAACTATACCGTAGGTGAAGCGTAAACACCCCATATTCGATGATTTTAATGTTGTATATGTTCTAATACCTTTAATATA
>CAYXJW010000082.1:0-15892 GCA_964465465.1 uncultured Caldisericales bacterium | reverse complement strand
GGTTCTGAAACGAGAAGGATAATTGCTTTTAGGGGAGTGGAGTTTCTGTTTCAGAATATGCAGAGAATATTACTCTCTGTTCAATGTCATTCTGTTTTTAATTAAGATACACTCATATTACCTCGCCTCTTTTAAAAGAGGATTTCACATAAATTCTTTTTTAATTCTCTTTACATTTTAAGTATAACTCTCTCTATTCTCTGTCAAGTATTTTTTGAAAGATTTTTGGAAATTTCTGAAAAAGCCTGTGCAGATATCTGCACAGGCTTTGAATTTATTATTTCAATTCTGTTTTTGAACTATCTGGAAATACCGAAATATCTTTTCAGATCTTTAACTGAATTGATGTCGAGGATTTTTACATCGGATTGTTTTTTTAACTCAGCGGCACGTTTTTCAAGTAATCTGTTTATGAAATCGTTTTCTAAGTTTGTAATAGCAACTTGTTCTGGAATATTTTTATCTTTCATTTCTTTTTGAATTTGTTCTTTTGTAAATTTTGGAACTGTGGTGAGTAACTTTTCACGATAGATTTTGTATGCATTGTCTGTTGTGATTAATCGTTTATAGTATTTAAGAATATCTGTATTATTCTTAACTCCCATAGATTTTTTTAAACTAATGAAGAATCTACTCCACTTGCTGTTTGGATAATTTTTTAAATTCAGTTCCCATGAATTTTCTAATTTAATAAGATCGTCATTTACTTTACTTTCAGAAGGTGCTAATCCTTTCTTTTTTAGATCCTGGTATAGAAGGATTGCATTTATCCTTGCATTCAATATCTTTATTGGATCAGGTGGATTGCTTAGATCTCTTTCAGCATTTTTCTTTACAGTCTCAGATATATTGGGGTCATTCAGGATATTTTCAAGCTTTTCTTTTGCCGCTAAATAAGAGTCTGCTGCTGAAAAATAGGGAATTGCTATATCGCTTAAATATATTGGATATCCGTTAACTGTCGCGACGATTTTATTTTGCTTCAGTATTTTCCCAAGAGATGATCCATATATATCTGGTCCAGAGGCAATCACTTTTTTACTTATAAGTGGAGTTAAAGCAATAGCAATAACCAGAATACTCACCAATACGAGAATTATTTTTATGTTTTTTTTCATAATGTCCTCCTTTAAATCAATAATTAACACTTAATTCTAATGACATGTAAATTTCTGTTCCCGTATTAAAATCATATGCTGTGGCTATTGTTGATGCAATTCCTTTGGAATATTGATATGAAGTGTAAATAGAGAAATCAGCAGTATCTGTAAATAATAGCAAATCACCTGGGTAGTATGCTGGTTCTGTGTTAGTATAACGTGTTCCGCTTGTGTTATAAATTTGTTGATTATTATCATAGTATTTAGTTATTCTTGGGTAAACTGTCCAGCCACTAAAATTATTACCATTATTTAATGAGCACCAATAATAATCCTTATAAGAATTCCACATCCCGTATCCGTTTATATAATTTGCTTCGATTCCGTAGTACTCGTTTCCATAAATTGTTGGGTAATTTAAGAGTATTGCATTATACATTTGGTTAGAGAGTGTTGTTGCTGATGTAATTGACAAGGGTATAGTAATGAATAAAGCAACAAAAATAATCATTATTACTATCTTTCTCATACTTCCTTTTCCTCCTTTGAAAATTTTATATTTTTTCACAAAATTTGCAAATAGTTTTCCATTTGCAAAGTGGCTTTATTAGGAAGAGGTTCTGAAACGAGAAGGATAATTGCTTTTAGGGGAGTGGAGTTTCTGTTTCAGAATATGCAGAGAATATTACTCTCTGTTCAATGTCATTCTGTTTTTTTATTAAGATACACTCATATTACCTCACCTCTTTTAAAAAAGGATTTCACATAAATTCTTTTTAATCCTCTTTACATCTTAATTATAACTCTCTCTCTCTCTGTCAAGTATTTTTTGAAAGATTTTTGGAAATTTCTGAAAAAAGTATTATTCTACATTTTTGTAAGTAAAAAAGCACTGGCTATGCCAGTGCTTTAAGGTTTGTTGCTAATTTGTTATTTTATTTTCCAAATTTAATTTCTGTAGTTAGTTCGTCTTGTTTGCAGGTTTGAGTTAGTATGCAATACGTTGCGAAATTTGGGAGAATTACTTGAGGTACATTTAAACTGTATAGGTTTATTACATCGTTAAATTTTGTGTTAACAAATAAAAACAGTGAACTTTTTCCAGCATCAAATAATTTTGCAGTTTTATTTGCTATTTCAAGAAGTTGCTGCTTGCTGTTAGATATGACAAAGAGCGATGGTGTTTCAAGTGTGTAGAATTCTGTATTTGCATTTTGATATTTGACTACTCTAAAATTGTTTACTGTTTCTTTTGAGGTTTTTGTGTGTTCTAAAAGATTTTGTAATTCGCTTTCGTAGAGAGAATTACTTAAAGGTGTAGATTTCACAGCAAAAAGAAAACTATTTTTGTTTAATAGAACAAATTCTCCACTGTTCATTGATGAAAATGCTGAGAATTTATCAAACGGGAAACCTAATTTTTCAGAGATTATCATCTGGAGTCCACTTTCGTCAATCAGATTTTTAATTCTGGAAAGTTCTGGCTCAGCAATTTCAAGCAGGACATTATCGAAATGAAAGGGCTTAAAGAATAGTGTTCCTTCCTGTGAACTATTTGTGTTTAAAAGGCGTAATGTATTATCGTTATAGTATTCAAAAAAAGTTGGAAATTTAATGCATACGAATGGAATTTTAAGTCTTTCTGTGAATGTTTCCTTTCCTTCCGTATAAGCAATACCATAAATTGGTGCATTGGAATTTTTCCACAGCATTTGAAAGTCTGTATCTTTTGTTATTGATTCAGCCTTTCCGAGAATAGCAAAAAGCACTTTTTCAAGAGATTCTTTGTCGCTGCTTAAAAATGCCCATTTTCTCCATGATGATGCGAAAAGTTTTTTATTTATACTTGCACTCTCAATAATTGGGAATCCATTTTCCCATTCAAGATTTGTGTTAAAAGAATTTTTTCTGAATTTGTAAATAAGGGTGTCTATAATGTCTGTTTTTATATTCAACGGCTTTGTTATGTATGTTATTGAGTCATCTTTTCCTGAAAGATATATTACCCGTGAAGATTCTTTTTCATCAGGATAAAGAGAGGAGAGTGATGGGAAAATTGCGCTCAGGTTGTTTTCATTTCCCGATGCAATTACGAGAAAACTTGTTTCAGGGAGATACTGAACAGGAAACGTTTTGCTCTCCGTGAATCCATTTGCAGAAAGTAAATTATTTCCTGTGTAAACAAAGCCAGCAATAAGCAAAATTATTAATACCCAGATAATAACTCTCCTCATATATGAACCTCCTTTATTTTTCAGCAATTTCAATAACTTTTTTGGCTATCTCAAGGAATGCCTTTTTAGTTTCGGTTTCTTCTTCCATGGCAGAAGCAGGAATCCCCTTATCGCCACCTTCCCTTACTTTCATTTCAAGTGGTATTTTTCCAAGGAAAGGTACGCCGTTTTCAAAACTCATCTTTTCGCCTCCGCCGTGCCCGAAAATTTCACTTTTTGTGCCACAGTTTGGACAAATGAAATAAGACATATTCTCAACCACGCCAAGTACAGGGATCTTCATTTCTTTAAACATTTTAAGCGATTTGGAAGCATCGGCTATTGCCACATTTTGAGGTGTTGTTACTATGAGTCCATATTTGAGCGGAAGTGTTTGTGTTACAGTGAGTGATGCATCGCCTGTTCCAGGGGGAAGGTCGATGAGCATGTAGTCGAGTTCTCCCCATTCAACATCGTTGTATAATTGTTCTATCGCCTTTGTTACAAGTGGGCCTCTCCATATAATAGGTGTTGATTGATCTTCCAGCAGAAACCCAAGCGACATCACTTTTACACCGTACTTTTCAATAGGAATTAATCGTTTTTCTTCGTTTACATATGGTCTGTCTGTAATACCAAACATAATCGGGACATTTGGCCCATGAACGTCTGCATCCAGGATGCCAACTTTTTTACCCAACTTTGCAAGGCTTACTGCGAGGTTTACGCTTACCGTAGACTTTCCTACACCGCCTTTTCCAGAAGCAACAGCAATCATGTATTTTATTTTCTGTTCCTTTTTGAAGTCAACCTCGATTTCAACCTCGGTTACTCCCATTTGTTTTAGTCTGTTTGTAATGACCTCTTTTAATTTTTCAACATTTTCGTCTGAGATTTTTGGAATTGTAATAGCAATGTAAACTCTTCCTACAAGAACTTTAACTTCTCTTAGCATTCCTACGGAGAGAAGCATTTTTTTTAGGCCAGGTACAAATGTTGTTTTAAGTACATCAATTACTTGTGTTTGTTGAATTGCCATTTTATATCTCCTTTCTTTTTTACTATAAGGTCTGATAGTTTAATATTTTTGAATTGCTTATCAACACTCTTTTTAATTTGTTTCCAGGCACTCATTGAAATGCAATCCCGAGGAAAACAGTGTACAGTTTTTCTTTTACCATAATCGCATTTAATTTCGACAGTTTCTCTTCCAACTGCGTTGATTATCTCGTACAGGGAAATTTTTGAGGGATCTTTCGCAAGAACGTATCCGCCTGTTCTTCCTCTTATGCTTTTCAACAAGCCATTTTTTCTGAGTTGAGAACAAATTCTTAGCATATAAGGAAACGATACCCTGTTATTTATGGATATCTCTTTAATCGTTGCACGTTTTTCATCTTTCATTGCTATATAAATAAGTGCCTTGAGGGCGTATCCCTCTAATGTTGTTACTACCATATTATTTTAACAATGCTCCTACTACGACTTTTATTGCTTCCTCTTCTGAAAGCCCACGTGCCTGTAAGGTTTCAATTTCTTTAGAATCTAAAGAACCAATTGCTGCCTCGTGAGTAACTTTGGCAAGTTCATTAGAAACCCCCACTATCGGTACTGCTTCTGCGGTTGCATTATCTTGAACGACTTCCATGCAGTCTACATGTCCACGTGAGTAGGGGGCTGATGCATTTACAACAGAAACAACCTTACTGTGTGAGTTTCCTTCAAGCACAACCCTGCTTTTTATAAGTGCTTTCGCACCTTCACCTTTTAGATTTCCTTTTTCTTCTATGTTAACTTCGTCAGTTTCTTTTGCCCAAACTTTTGAATAGAGTTCGAGTTTTCCCTCTTTTTCTACATCAACATCGTATTTAATGTCGAGTTTTCCAACGCGTCCTTCTTTCAATGTGAATGTCGATTCGAAGTAAGATCCTTCACCCACAGTTCCCTCAGTATATGGCACTACCTCAACTCCTCCCTTGCTTCCATGAAAGTGTATTTCTTTATATCGAAAGAAACTGTGTTTTCCTATATGTACCTTATATCTCATTTTGTGTACAATGTGTTCAGCATTTGGAAAAACACAGTGTGAAATTGCGTTCATTCCAGCGTTGTCTTCAATAAATGCTTCCATGTTAATAATTTGTGTGCCTTCCCTGGGTAGAACCCCAAAGCAAAGTGCCATAGGATATAGAATTTTTGTTCCGCTTTTTACGATGATTTTTACATCTACTCCGTCTTTTGTTGGAGTTGGTTCTATTATGAGTCCTTTTACCTCATTTTTCCCAAGGACTTTATTTCCACTAATTACGATAGACGGTACATTCGGGTTGGAGAATTCTCCAACTTTCCCTCCACTCTGTTCGTATGCCTTCATCATTTCTGCATATTCGTCAATAATCTTTGTTGCCATTGTTATTCACTCCCTTCATTGTTAGCAAGAGTTTTTTCAGGTTCACCTTTGTGGTTGCAACTATTACATTCGTCTTTAAAGAATTCAGAGATCTCAGAAGGAGTTCCTTCATTTATGATCTTTCCGCTACACATGAGAAATGCTTTGTCGCCTATTTCAGCAACTTCGTCTCTATGAGTTATTAAAAGTACCGTTGAGCCGTTTTTCTTAAAATCTAATATGAGTTTTTTGATGTTTTCTAACGAGAGAATGTCAATACCGGAGTCAGGCTCGTCCAGAATAACAAGATCCGGGTGCATTGCGTAAACAGCGGCAAGTTCTATTCTTTTTCGCTCACCACCGCTCAGTGATTTATCAACGATACGATTCATATATAAAACTGGATCAAGTGCAACTTTTTCAAGTGCCTCTTTTACAGCGAATAAAGATTTTTTCTTCATTCCTATTTCAAGGTATTCTCTTACCGTTAAACCTTCAAAATTTGCTGGTGTCTGCCATGCAAGTGTCATTCCGGCTTTTGCCCTGTCTGTTACTGACCAATCTGTGATGTCGTTTCCTTTAAAGAAAATTTTACCTTTGTCAGGTTTATATCCTGAAAGTCCCATTATAACGTAAGCAAGAGAACTTTTTCCTGCTCCATTTACTCCGAGTATTACAGATATGAGGTTTTGTTCTATTTCTATATTGAAATCTTTAATAATGTACTTTCCACCCTTTTTCAAATGCAGGTTCTCTATTCTTAAAATTTTATTCATTAATTTGCCTCCTGTAAAATATATTACGGCTTTTGTTATATTTTAACAACTTTGTATATTCTGTCAAGATTTTTGCCCAATAATTATTATTCTTTTGGAATTCTCAATAAACTTTTCTCCGCTGTAATCTCCAAATATTGAAACTGTTTTAAAATTTGCATTTTTGAATAGGTTTATCATTTCTGTTGCTGAATAAATTCGAATATTTCTAATGTAATCTTTTCTTACGGATTTTCCAACAACATATCTGTGTGTTGAAACAATTGAGGTGAGGGGGTGAAATTTTCTTCTCTCCAGAATAAACAAACCGTCTTTTTCACGGAATGTTTCCTTCACGAAATATTTTAAAATGTAATCTCTATTTTCTATATCAATAATGATTTTTCCATTTGGTTTTAGGGCTTTATGAAAGTTTTTCAGAATTTTGAAATTTGTTTCATCATCAAAATATCCGAAAGAAGACCACATACTTATTATAAGATCAAATTCATTTTCATATGTAATTTTTCGTACATCGGATATTTCAAAAGAGACATTTTTCAGGTTCTTTATTTCTGCTTCTTTTTTTGCGTGTTCTATGTAAATTGGGGAAGAGTCTATTCCAATAACGTGATAGCCTCTTTCCCCAAGTAATATAGAATGTCTCCCGATGCCACACCCTGCATCGAGAATTTTGCCGCCTGCTTTTACAAATTTTTCTACAAGACGGACTTGTTTTTCCGTTATTTCCCTATTTTGGTTGAGCAAAAAATATTTTAAATAAAATTCGTCAAAATATGTTTTTGTCCAATCGCTCATTGGGTTAGTGCTTTTGCAATTCTGGCTGCAACTCTCGCATTGTTTTTTACAAGTTCGATGTTTGCATCAAGTGCCTTGCCGTTGCTTATTTCCACTATTTTTGCCAGCAGGAACGGCGTGAGAGCTTTTCCTTTTATACCTTTTTCATTTGCTTCTTCTATCGCTTTATCTATCCATTTGTCAACGATTTCTTTTTGTATTTCATACTTTTCTGGAATGGGATTTGCAACAAGGATTGCAGAATTTATGCCGAGAGAGTTTTTGGTTTTGTAAATTTTTGCAACCTCTTTTGCGGAGTTTACTTTAAGAATTGAAAGTCCTGATTTTCTTGTGTAAAATGCGGGGAATTCGCTTGTTTCAAATCCAACAACAAGTACACCTTTTGTTTCGAGGTACTCCAATGTTTTTGGAAGATCTAAAATTGATTTTGCACCTGCTGAAACAACGATCACATCTGTTTCTGAAAGTTCGTCTAAATCTCTGGATATATCAAATGTTTCAGATGCACCTCTGTGTACTCCACCAATTCCGCCAGTTGCAAAAACTGATATGCCTGCAAGTTCAGCAAGGTAAGATGTTGCAGAAACTGTTGTTGCTCCGTCTTTCTTCATTGCAACACAGTACGGTATTTCTCTTGTTGAAAGTTTTAAAACTCCTTTTGCTTTCCCAATATATTCAATTTCTTCCCTGTTTAGTCCTATTATAATTTCTCCATTTATCACACCGATTGTTGCCGGAATTACTCCCTCTTTTTTTACTTCTTCTTCCACGCTTAATGCAATTTCCACATTTCTGGGATACGGCATTCCATGAGCAATAATCGTGCTTTCCAGTGCAACAACTGGCTTATTGTTATTTATTGCGTTAAGAACATCTTCTCTTATTCTCATTTTATACCTGCCCTGGAGAGATTGTAGAGCGATTCAAGTCCTATTTGAATTGCTGTTTCTTCTGCTTTTTTGTAAATATTCTCGGTTCCTGCTGGTTTGATTTTGTTGAGGTAAACATTCCCATCAAGTCCGAACACTGCACCTGCTTTCACGCCCCTGAATTGTGAAACGATAAATACACATCCGCTTTCCATTTCAATTGCTTTTACTCCGCTCTGTGCAAATTTTTCCATCTCTTCTCTGGAATATGGAATGTAAAATGGATCTTCTGAGATTACAACACCGTAAGCAACGTCTTTTTTAATTTTTCTGGCTGTATCTATCATTGTTTTTAAAACGTCAAAATCAGCAACTGCCGGGAATGAAGGCTTAAGGTATGCAGGAGTTGTTCCATCGTCCCTTACGCTCCCTGTTGCAATTACAACGTCACCCACATTTAATTTTGGATCGATGCCTCCAGCAGAGCCTACCCGTATAAAAACTTTTCCTCCAAGATGAATAAGTTCTTCGAGCACAATTGCAGTTGATGGTGCTCCCATACCGGTTGTTGCAACTGTGATTCTTTCTCCTTTATACGTTCCTGTATAAACGTAAAGGAGTCTATATTCGTTTACGAGTTTTGCATTATCAAGGAGTTTTGAAACTCTTTCCGCACGTTGCGGATTACCTACAAGCATTACGTATTCTGCAATATCTTCCTTTTCACACTTTAAATGAAATTCTGCCATATTTACCTCCGTAATTTTTAATGTTTTGTATAGTATACACCAAAGAAGCCTTGTTTGAAATCCTTTGCAGGAAATAACAAAGATCATATAATAAAAAAGAAAGTTTTAAATAACTTTTAAGGAGAGTGGAAATGAGAAAAAATGTTTTAGACAGGTTTCTCAGTTATGTGAAAATTAACACGCAGGCAAAAGAAGATTCAAACGAAATGCCAAGCAACAAGAATATTTTTGAACTTTTGAAAATTATCTCTGAAGATTTAACTAAACTTGGGCTTCATAATGAAATAGATGAATTTGGGTATTTGTATGCAAAACTTCCCGGAAATTCGAAAGATGCTCCTCCAATTGGTTTTATTGCTCACACAGATACATCGCCTGATGCTCCATCTGAAAATGTAAATCCCCGAGTTGTTTCATATAAGGGTGGAAATATCATACTTAACAGCAAAAAGGGTATAGTTATGAAAGTATCCGAATTTCCTGAAATTGAGAAATACAAAAATCAAGATATAGTTGTTACGGATGGTACAACACTTCTGGGAGGAGATGACAAGGCAGGTATTGCGGAGATTATGACCGCAGTTGAATATTTAGTGAATTATCCAGAAATAAAACACGGGGATATTTTTATTGCATTTACGCCTGATGAAGAGATAGGTAGAGGAATGGATAAGTTTGACCTGAAAAAATTTGGGGCTGAATATGCTTATACCGTTGATGGAGGGGAAGTGGGTGGCTTTGAGTTTGAAAACTTCAATGCTGCTTCAGCAAAATTTGAAATTAAAGGTTTCAATATTCACCCGGGTGATGCAAAAGGTAAGATGAAGAATGCGATAAAAATTGCAAATGAATTGATTTCGATGCTTCCTGTGTGTGAAACTCCGGAATGTACGGAAGGGTATGAGGGCTTTTTTCATATCCATGAATTTACAGGTTCGGTTGATAATGCTACCGTTAAGATGTTAATAAGGGATCATGATAGAGAAAAGTTTGAGAAGAGGAAATTAACCGCCGTTAAAATTGCCGAATTCCTTAACGAAAAATATGGAAAAGATACGATAAAATTGGATATTAAAGATTCCTACTACAATATGAAGGAAATCATTGATGCATATCCTGAGGTGATAGAAATTGGAATAAAAGCCTATAAAGATGCTGGTATAGAGCCTAAAATTTCTCCTATAAGAGGAGGAACTGATGGGGCAAGACTTTCTTTTATGGGTGTCCCTACTCCAAATATCTTTACTGGAACTTTGAACGAACACAGTATTTACGAATGTGTACCTGTACAGTCTATGGAAAAAGCAGTAGAAGTTATCATTAATATTGTAAAGGAGTTTTCCAATTTAGAGAATTATCTGGATAATGGCGGAATTTAACGATTTTTTAAAACTTGATATAAGAATTGGCCGTATTGTAAGAGCAGAGTACTTTGAGGAGGCTAAAAAGCCTGCATACAAACTTTTTATTGATTTCGGCGATTTAGGGATTAAAAAATCAAGTGCACAAATTACTCAACTTTACAGATGTGAAAACCTTGTTGGTAGAGAAGTTGTAGCCGTGGTAAATTTTCCTCCTAAACAGATAGGGCACTTCCTTTCTGAGGTTCTTGTACTTGGAGTAAATGATTCCCAAGGACGTGTTGTTTTACTTACCCCGGATGGGGAAGTGCCCCCTGGTAAAAAGGTTTATTGATTTAACCTGCCTTTTCTTTTTCTGATTCCAATTCTTTTAAATATTTTTGAAGTTTCCTTTTTGCCTTTACTTCTATCTGTCTGATCCTTTCCCTGGTTACTCCAAATATTGTTCCAACTTCTTCAAGTGTATGAGGGTATTCTCCACCGAGTCCTGCACGTAATTTTACGATTTCTCGTTCACGTGGAGTAAGTTTATTCATTACTTTTTCGAGTTGTTCTTTGTAATAGGAATTCATTGTTTCGCCTTCTGGTGTGAGGGAACGGTTATCTTCAATAAAGTTTTCTAACCTGCTTTCGTCTTCATCACCGACAGGCATTTCAAGTGATAATGGTTGTTGTGCAAGACGGAGGTATTTTGTAATTTTCTTTTCCGGGATTCCTGTTCGTTCTGCAATTTCTTTGTAGGTTGGTTCTCTTCCTAATTCCTGCATAAGTTCCTTTACTGCACGCTCAATTTTGTTGATACTTTCAACCATATGTACCGGAACACGTATGAGTCTTGATTGATCAGCAAGTGCGCGTGTTATTGCTTGCCTTATCCACCATGTTGCGTAGGTGGAAAATCTGTAACCTTTCGTATAATCAAATTTCTCTACTGCTCTAATCAAACCGAGGTTTCCTTCTTGCACGAGATCAAGGAAGGATAAGCCGTGTCCTGTATATCTTTTTGCTATACTTACAACGAGTCTGAGGTTTGCTTCTATAAGTTTTCTCTTTGCTTCTTCATCGTTTTCTTCTTTTATTCTTCTTCCGAGTTCCTGCTCTTCCTCAGGAGTGAGAAGATCAATTGCACCTATGTTGGAAAGATATGACTGAACTGGATTTTTAAGTTCCGAAATCTCTGCTTGTTCAACGCCTTGCCTGGATCTTTTTCCTATTGCCTTAGTGAGGTTTCTTGCACTACCAAATTTTACACCGAGTTTTGAAAGCATATTGTAAAACTCATCGATGTGTTTCACTGAAAGAGGAATTTTATGTAGTGCCTCTGCTATTTCTTCATACGTGAGGACACCTGTTATCCTCCCCCGTTCAAAGAGTTTTCTTACAACTTCCTTTTCCTCTTTTGTAAGATTTTTAAGTTTTTTAAGGTAATTCTTAATCATTTTTAAGGATTTTTCTTTTTCTTCGTTCATTAATTATCACCTTCCTTTTAGTTCTCTCAATATTTCATTGTATTCTTTCAATTTTTCGATGTCTCCGCTTTCCTTAAACTCATTAAAGAGTTCTATTGCGCGACTACGCAAAAATAGGTCCTTTTGCAAACTTTCTATCGTTTGCAGGATTGCCCTGGTTTTTATGAGTTCTTCGTCTTTCAATATTAACTCGGTTGCAATTGCAATTTCCTTTTCTGAAAGTTCGTTCCAATTTTTTGGATCTGGTGTTAACCCATTTTCAATATCTTTTTTAGCATGATTAAAAATGTTTAGATATTCTTCATCAAAGAAATCTTCTACATCGATTTTCTCCTCAATGAGTGGTAGCATTTCTGGTTTTTGTAAAACTGCTTGTGTTAGTAGTCTTTCTGCTGCAGTGATTTTGTTTAATTTTGGTATTACTCCAGTCTTTTTTGCACGGTATCTGTATCCTTTCTTTATAGAGTTATACTGATCTATAAGAATGCTCATATCAATATCAAACATCTTTGATATTTCCTTTAAATATTCATACGCCTCAGTTTTGTTTGCAATTCTTGAGATAACTTCTATCATTCTTTCAACTACCCTTGTTCTTCCTTGGGGTGTGTTTCCTTCTTTTTTTAGTTCTGCTTCTGCAATAAACATGAGAGGATCTTGCGCTTCTTCTATCATTTTTTTGATTTTTTCTTTTCCATACTTTATTGCGATTTCGTCTGGATCAAGCCCCTCAAACGGAATTGCAATTTTAACGATGAGATTCCTTTTACTGCAAATTTCTACAGCACGTTCTGCACCTTTTATACCTGCTGCATCGTCGTCGTAAAGAAAATATACCGTATCAGCAAATCTTTTCAGGAGTTTTGCCTGTGAGTCTGTAAATGAGGTACCCATTGAGCAAACAGCGTTTGTTATACCTTCCTGATGCAATACAAGAGCATCAAAATATCCTTCAGTTACAATGGCAGATTTTTCCTTTTTAATACCCTCTTTAGCAAAGTTTATTGGATAGAGTAAATCTCCTTTTGTAAACAGCAGAGTATCTGGTGAGTTAAGGTATTTTGGCTCTCCGCTTCCAAAGATTCTGCCTCCAAATGCTACAATCTCTCCACGTAAATTGAAGATTGGTATCATTACCCTGTTTCTGAAATAAGTATGTAAACTTCCATCTTCCATTTTTCTGACAAGCCCTGTTTCTTCAAGCAAATCGTGTGATATGCCTTTTTTGTGCATATGTATGATAAGTTCGTCTCCGTTTTTTGGGGCATAACCCAGCGAGAATTTTTCGATTGAATCCTCATTAACCCCTCTGCTTTTAAGATATTCTACAACTTCCTTGTTTAACTTACTTTTGAAAAATTCCAGCGCTATTTTCATCACTTCTTTAAATTTTGCTTTTTCCTCAGTTTTTTCTTTTATCCGGGGCTGTTGTGAGAAATACGGTGCTGGCATTCCTGCCTCTTTTGCAAGTTCTTTTACTGCTGTTTTAAAATCAATATCTTCTATTTTCATTAAAAACTTAATTACATCTCCACTTGCTCCACAGCCAAAGCAGTGAAAGATTTGCTTTTCAGGGCTCACCACAAAAGAGGGGGTTTTTTCCTCATGGAACGGACAGAGTCCTACGAAATTTCGCCCCGTTTTTTTGAGCTTTACATACCTTGAAACAACATCAACAATGTCAATTTTATCTCTTAATTCTGCTATATATTCTCTTAAATCTTTCATCACTTATAAATACGCATAAATTTCAATTTTTCCTTTTTGTGTTTGAAAATTATTTTTCATTGGTATAATTTGCTCGGAAGAGGAGGTTAAAATGTTTGAAAATGTTATGGAAGAGATTTTTAAAAACTCTCCAGATGGTCTCGTTAAGCCATTTTACAATGGGTATTCTATCTCCAATATTGCAAACACGATTCTGCAGCACTTTGGCGTAGATGCAAAAAATCCGTTGAAAGGTGATTTTGATTATTTTTTTGATGGGGTAAATTCTGTTGTTCTTTTTGTAATTGATGCACTTGGGCTCAACTTAATCAAAAAGGCAATGTCTAATTTGAAACTTGATGCATTTGAAAAACTTTTAAATGAAGGACTGTTTGTCCCTTTAACTTCTGTTTTTCCATCTACAACTGCTGTTGCACTTCCCTCTATTTCTACCGGACTTACGCCTTCGGAACATGGATTACTTGGTTATAGGTTCTATTCAAATGAATACGGGTTTTTAATAAATAGCCTATTTGGAAAGCCTGCCAATACTCATAGGTGTAGTATTCAAATTGATGTTAATTGGTATATGCCGGTTAAAACATCTTTTGAAAAGGTGCGTGAAAATGGGATAAAGTCCTTCATTGTTACGAAAGCCGATTACATTCACTCTCATTTTGAACAGGCAGTTTACAGGGGTGCAGAAGAAGTGCCTTACCTTACTTCCTCTGATCTTTTTGTTAATGTGGAACGGTTATTAAGGGATTCCACTTCACCCATATATATTAGTGCATACTGGTGGGCAATTGACGCTCTCTCTCATAGATATGGACCGTTCTCTGATGAAGTCTTTAAGGAAATTATAGAATTGAACGCAATGCTTTCGATATTTATTGATTCACTTAAAAGTGATACTCTGTTTATTTTAACAGCAGATCATGGCCAGATAAATTCACCGGGCGATAAAAATATTTCTCTTGCAGATTATCCTGAACTTAAAAATTTTCTTATGCTGCCTGTTTCTGATTTAAGGGCACCATATCTATATGTAAGGGGAAATCCTGATAAAAAGATCTTCTCAAAACTTCAAAATATTGAAGTCCTTACTAATAAAGAGGCATTTGAGATGGGCTACTTTGGAAATTCAATGAAATATTCAGGGCGCGTTGGAGATTTTGTTATTATTATAAAAGACGATAAAAGTTATTCCTATCTTAGTCCTGATGAAGAAGTTTTGTTAAAAGGGAAACATGGTGGATTATCTGCCGATGAAATGCTTGTCCCTCTGTTTATGTACCGTAAGAAGTAGTAGGTTTTGCTGAAATTGCAAGCCACATTGCAACAAGTATTGCAAATGCGCCTATTATTCCTGCGGTAGTAAGTGATTCTTTTAAAAATATGTATGATGTAATACCTGCAAATACAGGTTCAAATGTAAATAAAATTGAAGCCCTATCTGGATCTATGTACTTAAGTCCGTATGTTTCGGCAAGGATCGCAAAGTATCCTGCTATACTTCCAAGAAATACGAGGGAAAGCCAGGCCCATAATGGAAGAGAGATTGTAAAACTTTTTGCGGAAAATGGAATTGAGACTAAAAACATTGTAATCATCTGAACTGCTGTAATAAAGGACATATCTGTGTTTTTGACATATATATTTGTTAAAACTATCTGAACTGCGTAAGCAATTGCACAAAGGATTGTAATCAAATCCCCTTTGTTTATTTTGAGATTACTCGGCGAAATTCCAGAGAGTAGTGCTAATCCTACTGTTGCAAGCACCAATGATAATACGAGTTTTAGAGTTGGTTTTTCTTTAATGAAAAGTAGAGCGACAATTGGTGTAAAAATGATGTAAAGCCCTGTTATAAATCCACTTTTTGAGGCTGTGGTGAAGTGCAGTCCTACCGTTTGAAAAAAGTATGCTGAGTACATAATAAGCCCGAGTATGATAAGTTCAGGTAAAATTTTCTTATTCTTTTTGAAATTTATTAGGAATGCAGGGATTGAGCAGATTGCAGCAAAGAAAAAACGATAAGTTAAAACGAGTTCTGGTGATATATATTTTAATAATTCTTTTACAAGGGGAAATGTTGCTCCCCAGATGGCTGTCATTCCAAGTATTATAATTGTTGCTTTGATTTCATTCTTTTTCATTTAAAGCATTATATACATTTTGTCTGCTTGTAAAAGTCCATATTCATTAATTTAGTATTTTCTTCGTGTGAATTTCTAAAATTCTATTTTGATACAAAGCCAGGTGAAATTAATAAATTGATAACAAAGATTCTGATAAACACTATCTTTCTACGAACTTATGCCGTTTGTTTGATATTTTTTGAAAGGTTTAATTTGAGTGTGGAAAAGTTGAAAAATGAGAATGGGATAAATAGAGGATTTGTTGATTTATGATGTTAAAGGTTATAATTCAATAAACCCGCATTGTTTCGTTGTATGCA
>CAYXJW010000081.1:0-20071 GCA_964465465.1 uncultured Caldisericales bacterium | reverse complement strand
TGCAGGTTTATACTCTTTAAGCCCCTTAGCAACAACAATCATTTTTGCAAACTGTTCACGAGTAACCTTTGCTTCAGGCTTAAATGTACCATCCGGGAATCCTTTAATAACTCCCTTTGTCACAAGATAATCAATCTGCTTCTTCGCCCAATAATTTGAAGGAACATCAGGGAATCCTGCCGCACTTGCGGGTGCGGGTCTCACTGCAAAGAACACCAGCACCATTGAAAGTGCCAGCACTACTGCTAATAATTTCTTCATAAATCAGTCCTCCTTTCGACCTTTAATTTTTTCGAAGAAATTTCACTTTTCACAAAATTTTTCAGTCTACCACCTCCTTGTATAATTTTATTGAAATATAGCAAGTTGGCCAAATGGCCAATACAGTATAACATTATTGCGTTCATTATACAAAAGTCTTAATGTTTTTCTACTTGAAATTCTGTACGAAGTTATTTTTACTATATCTGCTTTAGAATCTTGTTTGAGTACGCTTCGTTTTACATCACTATTCTTTAAAGAAAGATTTTTCTTATGAAAAGAAAACAAAAAAGGATTTAACACTAAAATAAAGAGAGATAGAGAAAGCCCAACGGATAGTGCATTAAACAAAATACTCTTATGTCGTTTTCCTGCAAACTTACCATTTTCCTTTTCAAATTCACCGCTCAACCTCACAAAAAGTTTCTCTTTAAAATTCTCACTTTTTTTAATGCCTTCCTTTAAAAGTAGTGAAATTTCCGCAATTTCCACAAGTTCATCATCTTTCTCCAAACTCACGTAAGAAGGTGATTTTTCAGAAAATAGTTCATCAAGAAAATCGTTTATTTTTTCTTCTTTGTTGCTACTTCTCATTCCCCATCTTCTCCTTTATAAGATTTTTAAGTTTTTGCAAAGCACGGAACTGCAAAACTTTTGCATTCGTTTCAGTAATTCCGAGTTTCTCCGCCACCTCTTTTACACTCATACCTTTATAAAACCTGAACTCTATAACAAGTTTATATCTTTCGTTCAGTTCAGAAATACTCTCTCTTACAACTCTATCTATTTCGTTTTTTTCAATTGTAATATACGGATCATCAATTGGAGGACTCAGAAGTATGTTCCATTTCTCCTCAAATGGTAAAATGGAAACCCCTGCATTTTTTCTAAAGAAATCCCTTATTAAATTGCGCTCAATTGTATACATCCAGATATCAAGTCCTCCGTTCTTCCTTGATTCAAAACTTTTAATCCCTTTAATAGCCCTAAGAAATGTTTCAGAAGTAATATCTTCTGCTTGCTCCTTATTCTTAAGACGCTTATATGCATATCTATACACTTTCTCGAAAAACAGTTCATAAAACTCCTTAAACGCATTTTTATCTCCATTTTTTATTCTACGAACCAACCTTTCTTCTTCAAATTTATTCACGTCCCACCTATATTAACGAATTAAAGTCAAAAAGGTTACACTTATTCATTAAAAATTTCTCCATTATGCACTAGATGTGGTGTTGCAATCACTATAACACTATTTTTATTTTCAGTAAAATTTCCAACTACAAGTTTGTAACCATCTATCATTGGATATGTAGAAACAGAAACAAATTTTATAACATTCCCTTGCACAATAAAAATTCCTTCCTTATTGCCTTTTTTTACTATTATATTGCTTTTAACTTTAATTCCTTTTTTTAAATCATCTAAAACCATGAAATTTTCGTTATCAAGAAAATATTTCAAATATTGACTAAACGAATAGAGAGCAGAACTACCTATAGAAAATTTACGAATCCCTTTTACGGTAAAACCTGAATTGTAAACAAAAATACTCTCTTTGTTCACAGGCAACCTTACATAAAACACATCATTATCTACAACTGAGCAAATAACTTTACCCTCTTTAACTTTTTTCCCGGTAAGGGAAAAATTGCATCCTTTTATATTCTTGTCTTTCAACATGTCTGGCGATGAAATATATGTACCGAGATTACCCCAGAGAAGCAAGCCTTCTCCGGGAGAGATAATGTCAACCGAATAATCCTTGTTCTTAATCCTTCCTATAAGTTCTCCTTTTTCTACATAAGCAAAATTTCCCTGTAATTTTTCTATTTCTCCATTTGTAGAAGCAACAACAGGCAGAGATATAAAAAAAACGTCGCCTTTTACCTGTTTATACACAGGATAATCAGCGACCTTTTCATTTACAACTTTAATATTATTTGTTTTTAAAAACGATACGAGCCTATTTATACCAGCAATAACCATAAATACCGCCATTAACAAAAGCAACACGTTTATAAGTAAACGCTTTGCAGAAAAATTTTCCATTTCTCGGCACGGTTAATTGTTCTTCTTATTCTTTTTTCTTAAATATGCCGGTATTTCTATATCACCAGTATCAATTTCGTCAAGGTTTGGTAATTTTCTTCTCTTTTTTCTCTGAAAATTAAATTCCTCAGAACCCTTTCTTTTTTCAGTAAACCCTGCTGCAATTACTGAGATTTTTATCGCTTTATTTGAAGACTCATCAATGGTAGTTCCAAATATTCTGTTGGAGTCTTCTGTTGCAGATTCTTCGATAAGATTCATTGCCTCATGAACTTCATCGAGAGTAAGATCATTCCCACCAGTAATGTTCACAAGAATTCTTGTAGCGCCCTCAATAGAGAATTCAAGAAGAGGGCTATCCAGGGCTTGTTTTACTGCTTCTTTTGCCCTATCTTTGCTTTCTCCCTGTGACCAACCAACACCAAGCCACGCTCTTCCAGCACCTCTTAAAATCGTACTAACATCAGCAAAATCGACATTTATTAGTCCCGGTTGTGTAATAATATCTGAGATACTCCTGACAGCAGAAGACAAAATATCATCTACCAGTTTAAAGGCTTGATTTATAGGAGTTTTCTCTGTAACAATATCCAACAGTCTATCATTGGAGATTGTTATCATCGTATCCACATATTGGGCAAGTTCTTCTATACCGCTCTCTGCTATTTTCATTCTATGTCTTCCTTCAAATCCAAAAGGCTTGGTAACCACTGCCACAGTCAAAATACCAAGTTCTTTTGCAATTGATGCTATTACAGGGGAAGCACCGGTACCGGTACCTCCACCCATTCCCGCAGTGATAAATAAAAGATCAGCACCCTCTATGATTTTCTTGAGTTCATCTTTGCTTTCCTCTGCGGATTTTTTACCGATCTCTGGAAAAGAACCCGCACCAAGTCCACCTGTCGTTCTTGCCCCTATCTGAACTTTCTTTTCAGCCTTACTCAGAGCAAGCACCTGAACGTCTGTATTTACTGCAATAAATTCAACTCCTTCTATTCCCTCAGAAATCATTCGGTTAACAGCGTTATTTCCTCCGCCGCCAACTCCCATTACTTTTATAACAGCTCCAGCCTGCCAAGGATCAAGATTAGACATATATTAAACCTCCTATCCCAAAATGTCTTTTAACCATGAAAGCCATTTAGTATTAAAGTTTACACCATGCTTTGAATTTTTCAAAGCAGATACATAGTTTACAAGGCCAACAACTGCAGAATATTGGGGTAATTTCAACATATCAACAGTTCCCCCATCATTTCCAGGATGTCCAATTCTCACGGGAACTTCTAATATTTCACTAGCTTTTTCAGATATACCTTTTAAATTTGCAGTTCCGCCTGTAAGAACAACACCAGCAGACATATTACTCCAGTACCCTAACTTTGTAAGTTCGAAACGAATATTTTCAAAAATTTCTTCAATTCTCGCTTGAATAATTTCTGCAATACGCCTTCTTGATATTCTCGTTTCAGTGTTTTCCCCAAGACCAAAAATAACCACTTCTTCATCATCTTCTTCCATTTCTTTTCCTATATAACCATACTGTTTTTTAATTCTCTCCGCCTCAGCAAGCGATATTCTCAGAACCGTAGCAAGATCCTTTGTAAGATATTCACCAGCCATTGGAAAAACTTCAGTAAATGAAATGTTACCATCAGAGAAGGCAATGATATCAACAGTGCCACCACCTATATCAATCAAAGTAACGCCAAGCTCTTTCTCCTCTTCTTTTAATGCAGAATATGAAGAAGCAACAGACTGGAGAACGAACCTTTCAACTGATAGTTCAGCATTTCTAACACACTTTCTTATATTCTGTAACACAGTGGTAGAGCCTGTAACAATATGAACCTCTTCCTCAAGTTTTATTCCAGACATACCCACTGCATTCCTTATTCCTCCCTGCCCATCAATGATAAATTGTCTGGGAAGCACATGAATAATCTCTTGATTTGGTTGAAGCATTATCACCTTTGCCGATTCCTCTGCACGTCTTACATCATCGGTGGTAATTTCCCTTCCTTCGCGTGATATAATAACAGTTCCTTTATTATTTACAGAATGAATATGTGTACCGCTCACAGTTACAGCAACAGAGGAAACTTTTTTACCACTCATATTTTCCGCTTGCT
This sequence comes from uncultured Caldisericales bacterium, assembly GCA_964465465.1. Lineage (GTDB taxonomy): Bacteria > Caldisericota > Caldisericia > Caldisericales > Caldisericaceae > AUK232. The sequence continues at coordinate 15,623 of CAYXJW010000081.1, read as the reverse complement.
GTTTTGCCTCAATAATTGAATTGGTGGCTTTGTCAAGGTCAACAATTATGCCCTTGTTTATACCCCTGCTTGGTGCCTCACCAACACCTATCACAAGAGGTTCATTCTCTGAAACCTCCGCAATAAGAAACTTAACAGTACTGCTTCCCAAATCAAGGGCTGCAACAATCTTTTCGTTCATTGCTTCCTCCACCTAACCACAGCTTCTCCGCTATACTCTAAAGAAATTTCTTTCATTAACTTTTCTTTATTTTTGTACATTGATAGTACCTTTTCGTATTCCAATATTTTATCATTATAATTTCCATATCCCATTATAACAAGAATTCCTTTTTTATCATAAAAGGAAGGAAAATTGTTGTATAACAAAAATTCTTTAACATTTTCTAAATTACCAGATTTTTTCAATGCTATAAATAATTCACTAAATTCCTCACTCCATTCATTACTTTTCATATCAGCGAATGTATTCACTCCTTTATTATTTTTTGTTAAGTTTATTATATGACCTTTAAGCGTAATTGCAAATTCCCCATCAAGAAACTTAATATTACCAATTACAGGCTCATTATAGTAAACAGTTGCCCTCCAGATGCCTCTATGGATTTCGACTGGAAGTTTGGAATTATAAAGTTCATAAAAAATTCCCTTTTTATCAAAAATATTATTTAAAGAAATAGGTACATTGCTTTTTAATCTTATTGCGTTAAACGGAAGAAAGAACATCGGCAACACAAAAACAACGATGATAAATGTAAATAAAACAGCGAAGAGAAACTTCTTCATTTTCTTCTATCTATAGCAAATTCCGTAATTTTACTAACAAGTTCTTCAAAAGAAATTCCTGCACTTCTTGCTGCATCAGGCAACAAACTCGTTTCTGTAAATCCAGGAATCGTATTTACCTCCAGAGTGTAAACTTCCCCTTTCTCGCTTATTATCAAATCAATTCTTCCAAAATCTCTCACTCCCAATTCCTCATATACTCTCACGGAAATCGCTTCCGCTTCGTTATAGAGATCGTTAGTAATATTTGCAGGAATTAAATGCTTTGACATACCCGGTACATATTTTGATTCAAAGTCGTAATATTCGTGTGCTGGAATTATCTCAATGATGGGCAGTACTTTAATCTGATTCCCGTTTCCTATAATAGAAACTGTGATTTCCTTTCCTTTTATGAACTGCTCTATCAAAACTTTTTCTGAAAGTGCAAATGCCTTTTTTAACCCATTTTTAAATTCCTCTGCTGAATCTGTAATTGTTATACCTATTGTAGAACCTTGATCGACAGGCTTTATAACGACTTTTTCAGTATTCAGTACATCTGAAACCTCTTCAAAAGAAATTATTTCTCCTCTTTTTACTGCAATGTATTCTGGGGTTTTAACACCAATTGCATTAAAGACTCTCTTTGTCATAAGTTTATCCATACATACAGAACTTGTAAGAACACCAGATCCAGTATAAGGTAACCCCATCAGTTCAAGCATTCCTTGAACGGTGCCATCTTCACCAAACTTCCCATGCAGGGCAATAAATACAGCGTCAGGCTGAAATTCCTCTATTATTTTTTCAAGTTTTCCTTTGAAATCAAATTCCAGTGCATCGAATCCTGATTTTATCAGAGCATTATAGATAGCCCTACCACTTTTTTTGGAAATCGCTCTCTCTGTGGAAATTCCTCCGTCCAGAACAAGAATTTTTTCCCTCATTTCTTTTTCATCAAAAGTTGCGTATTAAATTTACCAAGCAGTTTTATTTCAAGTTCAAGTATTAAGTCTTTTTCTTTATAAACTTTCTCCTGCGCTTTCCTGATCAATGTAAGCACATCTCTTGCCGTTGCATGACCAAGATTAATGATAAAATTCGCATGGAGTTCAGAAATCATCGCATCCCCTTCACGCATACCTTTGCACTCCGCATCTTCCAGAACTTTTCCCGCATATGTTGTCGGTGGATTCTTAAAAATGCTCCCGGCACATGGATACTCTATTGGTTGCCTACCTTTTCTCTTATCCTCCGCTTCTTTAATATTCTCCCTCCCTATTTCTTCTGGCACATTATCTAATTCAAACAAAACATCGAGCAGTATTAATGGTTCATCTTGCAGTATGCTGTATCTGTAATCAAATTTCAGATCATCATGGCGCATTTTGTATTCTTTACCGTTATAATCCATCACACGCACATATCTTATAAATGTACTTAAAAAATGAGAATTCGTTCCAGCATTCATTGCAACCGAACCACCAATAGTACCAGGAATCCCCCACGCAAATTCTATGCCACCTAAATTTCTCTTAAGGGCAGAATCGATAAGTCCATTTACAGTATGCCCTCCTTTTACAAGTGCTTCACTACCATCAAATTGCACACCGCTCAATTCGCTGGATATTTGAAGCACCACACCTTCAATTCCATCGTCCGAAACAAGCAAATTTGTACCATTGCCTATAACCGTGATTGGAAGACGGTTCCTCTTCGCCCAAAAAAGAATGTTCCTTAAATCTTCCTCATCTTTCGGTTTGCAAAAAATTTCAGCAGGTCCGCCAATTCTAAACGACGTGTGTTTACTCATATATTCATTTGTCAGTACTTTACCTTTAACAATCTCTCTTAACTTATCGACAGATGTTTTTCTCATACATCTCCTTTCAGAAATATCAATTCGGAAAGTTCACCTATATCTCCCGGTCCTAATAATACAACCATATCGCCTTTTTTCAATATCGAATTGACACGTTTTGCAGCATCAAAATTCGATGAAGTAAAGTAAACATTTTTATCAGGATACTTTTCTTTTACATAATTAGCAATGCCTTTTCCCGTTATATTTTCGATAGGTTTCTCAAAAGCAGGAAAGATCTCTGTAACAACAACTTCATCGGCAAAAGAAAAAGGTTCTGCAACCTTTTTCCCGAGCAACTTCATTCTACTATATCTGTGAGGCTGGAACACAGCGATAAGTCTTTTTCCTGGAAAATGTTTTCTCAATGCACTCAAAGTGGCTTCTATCTCGGTAGGGTGGTCTGCATGATCGTCTACAAGTATAAAATCTCCATTCTTCTTAATCTCCATTCTCCTTGAAGGCGGAACAAAACTTCTAAGGTGTTTTACTGAAGTTTCTATTGGAATCCCTGCTTCTCTTAAAACAAGCAAAGATGCAAGAACATTCAAAACATTCTTATCGCCAAAAAGTGGTGAAAAAACCTTCATTTTCTTCCCGTTATCATAAACGAGATCAAATTTAGTTCCATTCAAGAGATACTCAATATTTTCTGCCTTAAAATTACTTACCCCGTAAAACAGTGTTTTATTTTTACTATTCCTCACAACATCAATTGCGTTTTTATCCAAACCACATACAACAGCCCTGTTTGACTTTTCAACCAAAATAGAAAAAGCATTTTTCAATTTTTCAAAACTTCCATCATAATGGTTTAGATGATCCTTATCGATATTTGTAATTACAAGATACCGTGGGTTGAAAAATAAAAAACTTCCATCGCTCTCATCGGATTCAACAACAAAAAAATCCGGGTTCGAATAAAATTCATCAAATTCGTTATCTCTTCCACCTACATAAACATTCACACGATAGCCCTGCTTTTTCAGGATATGCCCTATTATTGAAGTTGTTGTTGTTTTTCCATGCGTGCCAGAAATAATGATATTGTTAAATTTATTCACAACAGACGCAAGAGCCTCACCACGTTTCAATACTTTGATCCCGAGTTTCTTTGCTTTGCTCACCTCAGGATTCGTTTCTTTTACTGCTGAAGAATACACAAGGAGAGATATGCTCTTATCAATATGTGCCTCGCTATGTCCTATAAAAACTTTGATATTGTTTAATTTTAAAATTTCAGTATATTCGGATTCCCTGATATCTGAACCCAAAACTTCATAACCTGAACCTTTAAACAGCAACGCTAACCGGCTCATTCCAGCTCCACCTATGCCCACCAAAAATATTTTATCCATTAATCTTCTCCGTAATAGTATTGTAAATGATTTCCGCACTATTCAGCGGAAATGCCTCTCTGCATTTTATTCTATCAATTATGTTTGTATCGTGCAAGTAGTAAACGAGTTTGTTCAACAGTGTAGTTTCTGAAAGGTTGTTTTCCTCTATCACATCTACGCATCCTTTTTTCTTTAAATACAGCGCATTTTTGAGTTGGTGGTTGTCTCTTGCAAAAGGAAACGGTATAACAATTCCGAATGTCTTCGTTAAAGCAAGTTCCGTCAAAGTCATCGCTCCGGCACGTGATAGGGCAAAATCAGCAGATGCATAAGCAAACTCCATCTTATTAAGGTATGGAAGCAATCTTAACCTCTCCCCTTTAATAATTTTCGAAATTTCTTTAAAGTCTCTTTTTCCGGTTATAAAAATTACCTGTACCTGTAAGGTCTCTGAAAGTCTTTCATATATCTGTGAAAATATCCTATTTATCGTCCTTGCACCACCACTACCTCCAAACACAAGAAGCACAGGAATCTCACTGGAAAATCCAAAATACTTTAAACCTTCTTCTCTGCTCACTTTGAACAATTCATCTCTCACTGGATTTCCACTGAATACCGTTTTGTTCTGGTTAAAAAATCCATACACATCAGGAAAACCAGTAAATACAGTTCGGGCATACTTTGAAAAAATCCTGTTTGTTCTACCGGGAACTATATTTTGTTCATAGATAAAATACGGAACACGTAAAAAATGTGCAGCAAGCAAAAGTGGTGCAGAAACATATCCACCACCTCCAAGCACCGCATCAGGCATTTCAGATTTCAAAACTTTAAATGCATCACTTATTCCAAAAAGCATATTCGAAGAAAACTTAAGCATGGAAATAAAAGAGAAGTCAAGAAGAGAAGAACGAACATTCCTAACCTTAAAATTCGAAGAAAGGTAAATGTTTTCTTCAAAACTGCCCTTTCGACCAACGAAAACTACATCCCAACCATTTCTGCGAAAAGTGTTTCCTATGGTAAGTGCTGGATATACATGTCCTCCAGTTCCTCCTGCGGCAATAAGTATTTTCATTCTGCAGCCTTCCTTATAATATTTATCAATATTCCTATTTCAGAGAACGTTACAATAGCATTATTACCAGAATAACTAATGATCGGAAGGGGCACACCAGTAACAGGCAAGAGTCCTACATTTACCGCTATATTGACAAGCACACTCACAGCAATATGAATAGTAATACCCAGAGCAAGAATCTTTGAGAACGTATCAGGAACGCTGTTAACGATTCTAAAACCAAGATAGATGAGCGTAAAAAACATTACAAGCACAACAGTGTCTCCCATAAGTCCAAATTCCTCGCCTATGATAGCAAAAACAAAGTCAAGCCTGTTAAGTGGAAGACTCCCATATTTAAAATAACTGTTCATCAGTCCAACACCGTATAGCCCTCCACGTGCAATCGCTCGTAAAGATTGCAAAAGTTGATAAGAACTTTCCCGGGAATATTTTTCTGGATGCAGAAAAGAAGCAAGTCTGCTGTAGAGCGAAGAATGTGTTCTTATGTAAATTCCTGCAAAAACAATGGAAAGCAATGTATAACCACCTGTAATTTTGTAATCTTTTACGAGTGGAAGAAGCAGAAGTATAACAGTGAGAAAAATAATTGTTGCAGTTCCAAAATCTGGTTGCAACGCTACTTTCCCGGCAAAAATTGTGAGTAAAACAAGGGAAAAAATTTCAAGTTTTTCGTTATCTCTATCATCTGTATTTTCAGAAAAAATCTTTGCAATAAGAATAACAAAGAAAAGAGTAATATACTGCGATGGCTGAATCGCAAACGGGATTCCTTTTATACTTATCCATCTGGAAGAACCTTCCACGCTCACGGTAAAAAACATTGAAATAAATAGTAAAACAAGGATTGGAAAAGCAAGTTTTTTCAACTTTCTGTGGTTAAAATAAGAAAAGAAAATAAGAAATAACGTGCCAACACCCACAGAAAAAAGATACCTATAAAATGAATTCATTGGATGCGAGGGATTTGCCGCAGGGCTCATACTTATATTAATTACAACACCTACAAGAACAAGTAAGTACGTGACAAAGATAATTGAAAATATATAGGCTTTTTGCTCTCTTGTCATAATTTATTCACGATTTCTTTAAATTTCCTGCCTCTATCTTCGAAATCGTCAAACATATCAAAACTTGCACAAGCAGGTGAAAGAAGCACTACATCACCTTCCTTTGCAATTTTCTTTGCAAGATCCACAGCATCTTTTAGAGAACTTGCAAAAACAATATCAGAAAATCCATTCTCCAAAGCAGCATTTGCTATATCGGCTGAAGTTTCCCCAATAAGAATAAGTTTTCTAAGTTTCAAGGGAAAGAGTCTTGCCATCTCAGAAAAATCATTATTCTTGCTACTTCCACCTGCAATAAGGACGATTTTTTCATTAAAAGAATTCAGGGCTTTTATAACTGAATCAGGTGTTGTAGCCTTGGAATCATTTACATACAGAACTCCATCTATTTTACGCACATTTTCAAGCCTGTGTTCCAACCCATGAAAGGTTTGCACTCCTTTTACTATCACATCGTTTGGAAGTCCAAAGAGTTTTGCCGAAAGAACAGCAGCAAGAACATTTTCAATATTATGTCTTCCGCGCAGATTAATATAAGAAACTGGCAAAATAAATTCTTTCAAACCGTTAGAAGCGAAGTAAATTCCGCTATTCTCAACGTAAACCCCTCTTTTTACAGGCTCTTCCAATGAGAAATAAAACACATTTGCTTTTATTCTATCTGAAATTTTTCTTAAGGTTTCATCTGAGTAGTTCAAAATGGCAAAATCAGAGGAAGATTGATTCTCAAAAATTCTCAGTTTGTATTTCAGATACTCTTCCATATCTCTGTACCTGTTAAGGTGATCTTCACTGAAATTAAGAAACACAGAGACAAAAGGATGGAAGTTCTGAATCGTTTCGAGTTGAAAGCAACTTGTTTCAAGAACTGCAACATCAGGATCTGGATTCTTGTAAACTAATTCTGAATAAGGAGTGCCCAAATTTCCACCAAAAACAGAATTTAATCCAGAATATGAAAAAATGTTCCCGGTAAGTGCGGTTGTGGTGCTCTTACCATTTGTTCCAGTAATAGCAATAACTTTTGTGTTTGGACTCATTCGAAAAGCAAATTCCATTTCTCCTATGATAGGAATCTCACAATTTTTAATTTCATAAACTATTTCCGCTTTCAGTGGCACTCCAGGTGAAAGCACAGCAAGATCGTAATTACTTTCCTTCCACCTGGAATGCCCATTAATTTCGTAATCTATTCCGTTTTCTTTAAGAAGAGAGACATATTTTTGCACCTCTTTAGAATTATCTTTTTCTGTAACAAATACCTCAAATCCATTCTTCACACCGAGCAATGCCGCATAAACTCCGCTACGCCTTGCTCCCACAACAAGCATTTTCTTCATCTCGCACCTCCATACAGAAGAAGCCCTGCAATTACAAATAAAACTGTTATTATGAAAAATCTAAACACGATTTTTGCTTCGCTCCAACCCAGAAGTTCAAAATGATGGTGGATAGGCGCCATCTTAAAAACACGTTTTCCTCCACTCAATTTAAAGTAAATTACTTGAATGATCACAGAAACAGTTTCTATAATGGGAATGGCAGCAAGAAATGCAAGTAACAATTCAAACTTTCCAAGCACGCTTATGGAAAAAACTGCACCTCCCAGCGCAAGTGAGCCGGTATCTCCCATAAATATCCCAGCCTTTGGGCTATTAAACCAGAGATAGGCAAGAATCATACCGATAAATATTGCAGAGAAATCCTTTACAAAAACCGCACCCAAAATTAAAAACGCAGCAAAAATTGGAAGCGCAACCGACGCAAGCAATCCATCAAGACCATCAGTCAAATTAAAAGCATTTGTTGTTCCCACCCCAATAAAAAGGAAAAGTAAGAAATACAAAACAGGTGAAAGCATAATTGAAAAATGCCCCAACTCAACATCAAACGAAAGGTATCTATAATACAAAACAAATAAAATAGTGGTAACCAATAGTTGTAAGAGAATTTTGTTTTTTGCGGTAAGCCCAAGATTTTTCCTTTTTCTACTTTTCGCAAAATCATCGATTAAACCGATAAGCCCGTTAAATAAAACTGCAAGATAAAGAAAAATGAATTCTTTGCTCTTCACAAATGGGATAAAGAAGAGTGGAACAATAAGAAAAACAATTCCACCACCCGTTGGTGTTCCTGCTTTTACCAGATGAGATTTCGGACCTTCTTCGCGTATGTATTGAGTTAAGTTATCTTTTTTCAAAAAAGGAATCAAAACATAAAACAGAAAAAACGCAATGAAAAACGAAAACAGCATAAAAATATATACTCTATTCATTATTCCCGTACCTCTTTATTAAAATATTCAAAACCTCTTCCATTTTCATTCCACGTGATCCTTTAACAAAAATAAGTGTACCTTCAGGTATCTCAATTTCACTTACATATTCTAACAAACTATCCTTTTCAGTAAAATGTACCACATTTTTAATTCCAGCATCTCTACATACATCGGATATAAACCGGGCATATTTTCCATAAGTTATCACACATTGTGGAAGAAAACTCGCTATGATTTTTCCACTCTCTTTATGTGCCTTTTCAGAACTTTTCCCGAGTTCAAGCATATCTCCAACAATCACACAAAGATTTCCTTTTCGGTTTTTAAATCTACTGAGAGAGTACTCCAGAGAAAGTGGATTTGCATTGTATGTTTCATCGAAAATCACTCTTCCATCTGAAAGCAAAATTGTGTTTCCTCTACCAGAAATCGGTGAAAACTCTGTAAGCGCAGAAAGGACGGTTTTTAGTTCAAGCCCAATTACCTCTGAAACAGCAACAGTTGCAAGGATATCGTAAGCATAATGAACACCTGAATAAGGAAAAGTTTGCACTGCTTTTCTACCAAAAGAAAATACTTCAAGCGTCATTCGTTCCACATCAATGAGTTTTATATGCGCCCTCACATCGTTGTTTGCACCAAATCCAAACAGAACAGGTTTTCTATTCAAACCTGATAAAAGATGGGAAAACTCTTTATCATCACCGTTTACAACAGATATGCCACCACTATTTTCTACAAATTGGGCAAGTCCAAACTTTTCTCCAGCAACACCTTTTACATTATTTAAAAATTCAAGATGAGATTTACCAGCATTGAGTAAAACACCTACATTAGGAAGTGCGATGTCGGTAAGAACATTCATATCACCTCTTTTCTGAATACCCATCTCCACAACGAAGAATTTACTTTCAGGGTTTGCATCATTCAAAAAAAATAAAGGAATAGAATATTCTGTATTTGCATTTCCTTTTGTTGCTGAAACAGAAAATTTTGTTTTTATAGCAAGAGCAACCATTTCCTTCACAGTAGTTTTTCCAGAACTTCCTGTTATTCCTATCACCTTGCCGTTCATTAAGCCACGCGCATACTTGCCCAGCGAAAAGAGCGCCTTATGCGAAGATTCAGTTTGAAGCGCAAAAACATGAATTCCTTTTATTTCTTTTTCAGTAATAATACCCGTTGCCCCATTTCTCACCGCATCATTTATATACAAATGTCCGTCGGTTTTATTGCCTTTCAATGCAAAAAACAACCCTGAGTGCAAAACTTTTCTACTGTCAATTGCAAAATTTGTAAATACACCCCCCTGAATACCATTCCATTTTCCACGAATAATTTTTAAAAGTTCTGTATATTCAACTTTCACCATCGATCTCCTTCACAATTTCAAAATCACTCTTTTTAAACACGGAGCTCGCAAAATGAATCTCTTCCTCGTTTCCTCTGCCAAGCAATGCTACAATATCCCCTGACTTTGCAATTTCAAGTGCTTTCTTTATCGCCTTCTCTCTGTCCTTCTCAATAATCGCTTCTGGAACAAATCTGGAAACATCTCGTATTATTTCATCTGGATCATCACCTCTCGGATCATCAGTTGTAATAACCAGAATATCACTCAAGGAAGACGCTATTCTCCCAATGTTTTCTCTTTTTTCTTTAACAGACCAGCCAACAGCACCAGTAACAGTAATCAGTGTAGCATTTCTTTTGATACTTCTTAAATATTTTAATACACTTTCAATCTCCATTGGATTGTGTGCAAAGTCAATCACCACATTTACACCGCTCTTTGTTTTAAAGATGTTCATTCTTCCCGGAACAAATAGATCTCCCTTAGCAAATGCCACAATCTTTGCGGGTTCGACACCTTCAAGAAGAGAAAACGATGTAAGTGCAAGGAAATTATAGATATTAAAATCCCCTGGTAAATTAAGTTTCACGTTGAATTCATACTTTTCAAACTTTACAGAAAACTTTGAAAAAGCATTCCCTACAAATTCCACTCTCCCTTTCACATCCGCTTCTTTCTGAATTCCATAAGTCATCACATTTTTGCATTTTGAAGTCGAAAATCTTTCAATGCAATCAGAATCTGCATTTAAAATGCATCTGTTAGAGGGAGTTTCAAAGAATGCAATCTTGGTTTTTAAATAGTTTTCAAATGTTTTGTGAACTTCAAGGTGATCTTTACCTATATTGGTTAAAACTTTGCCGTAGAAAGAAAGGCCTTCAATACGCTTAAACATAATTGCAGAAGAAGATATCTCAGAAAAGACATATTTTAAACCGTTGTTAACGGATTTACTTAATATTTCGTTAAACAGGAATGCATCAGGAGTTGTGGGAGGAAATCTCTCTTCTGGCATAAATCCCGTTCCAGAGTCAACACCTGCCGTACCTATAAAACCTGAGGGAATTTTTAGAAAATCGTTAAAAAATTTATACATCAGGAATGCAGTTGTTGTTTTTCCAGATGTTCCTGTAATTCCAACAAGTTTAATTTTTTTTGATGGAAACTGAAAAAAAGCAGAAGAAAATAGTGCATATGCCCTTCTGCTATCAGGAACTCTAATAAAAGGAACACTTACTGCATGAGAAACATCTTCCTCCCCAACAATTACAGATGCACCTTTTTGTATTGCATCGAGAATAAACTTGTGAGAATCTACCTTTGTTCCCTTTATTGCAACAAACATATCTCCCTTTTTAACTTTTCTGGAATCAGTTTCTATTCTCAAAAACTCACTTTCAACACTACCAAAATACGCAAACTGAGGAAATAGATCTTTAAGTTCTCTTATCTTCATTTATTTACCCTCCGGAGGGATTTTAAGATACTTTACTAAAAAGGAAGCAATTTTCTGAAAAAGTGGCGCAGCAACATACAGTGAATACGTGGGTTTTGCTGTTTCATCAATTACTGTAAGTACTACAACACGTGGGTTATTTGCAGGTACAATTCCACAAAAACTATAAATAAGTTTCGTGTTTGAATAAGTTCCATTCACAGGCTTCTGGGCAGTGCCAGTTTTTCCTGCTATTTGATAACCCTTCACTTCAGCCTGTGGAACACCTTTATCGCTTACAACGGCCTCTAAAGCATTCATTACTTCTGAAGCAACTTTTTGAGAAACAACAACTTTCCTGACTTCCGGAACAGACTTATACTTCACCATTCCATCAGGTGAACGAATTTCTTTAATAATTGTGGGTTTCATCTCTACGCCACCGTTCGCTATTGCACAGAATGCATCAATCAGTTGAATTGGTGTAACAGCAACTCCCTGCCCATAAGACATCGTGGCAAGTTCCACTTCTCCTACATCTTTCGACTCGGGAACTATCCCTTTTTCTTCTCCGGGAAGTTCTATACCAGTATATTCTCCAAAACCAAAACGTCTGAAAAACCTCAACAATTCCTCTTTTCCAAGTTTCATTCCTATCTTCATAAAGGCAACATCGCAGGAATTTCGCATTATCACATTAAGACCATGCTCAACTCCATGAGTTCTCCAGCAATGAAGAACCCTATCTTTAACTTTCAAATATCCATTACACACAAAAGTGTCGTCTGTATGTAATGTGCCTTCTTGAAGCGCAGCAGCAGCAATAATAGGTTTCATCACTGAACCAGGTTCGTAGTTCATCTGAATTGCTCTGTTAAAAATAGTTTGACGGCTAACAGTTGAGGGATCATTTGGATCAAAATCAGGATATGAAGCCATTCCCAGAACCTCTCCAGTTTTTGGATTCATAATAATAACAACGCCGGCTTTCGCCTTGTTCTTTACAATAGCCTCTTTAAGGTATTTTTCTATGATAAATTGAATGTTCGAATCTATTGTAAGTTGCACGGTATCACCTTTCTTTGGAGCAACAGAAAAAGATGATATATTAGGCACAACCGGACGGGGGGAAACCTTAGGCCAAAAAATCTTACCATCAGTACCTTTTAAATCACTATTAAACTTGTATTCTACTCCGGCAAGCCCCTTATCGTCATTGCCAACAAATCCTATAACATCAGAAAGCAAACGATGAAAAGGGTAAAATCTGTTTTCAGTTGGTGTTATTGCAACCCCTTTCTGTATATCCAAACTTTCAATTTCGTCTTTTTGTGTCTCGTTGAGAGTTGTGGAGATTCTAACAAAGATCTTATATTTTTTAAATATTGATTTCAAATAAAGATCACTTACGTTGATAATAGAAGGGAGCTTAGAAAGAATCTTTTGTTTATCTTCTTCTGAGAGCCGCGAAGGATTTATATCGAGTTCGTACGCCTGTTTACTCATTGCAAGTGGAATGCCGTTTCTATCAAGAATATCCCCCCTCTCACCTTTGACATTCACCACATTCGGAGCAATCTGAGAAGAAATTTCTGCTAAATATTTACCTCTACCAAAAAGTTGAAGGTAAACGAGTTTTAAAAAGATCAACCCAAAAACAAACGAAAATATAAGGAACAAAATTACAACTCTTTTATTAAAAACTTCCCCTTTATTCTCCATTGTTTATCTCCGTTATCACATAAGACGATGGAGGCACCATTTTTAATTTCTCGGTTGCATAAGAATAGATCCTGTCTGGATTAAAAGTTTCGTAATATTTTGCTTTTAAATCCCTGTTTCTCATCACTTCTTTTTGAATTGCACTGTTCAGAAGTTCCTTTTCTTTTTCCAGCTTACTCGTTCTTGCATAGAAAAACCCTGCAACTGAAAAAAGAAAAACACCAATTAATACAAATAAGAAAAATGTTTTTCCTTTCATACTCTTTCTGCCACCCTCAATTTTGCACTTCTTGCCCTTCTGTTTAACTTCACTTCTTCAATCGAAGGACGTATTACTTTTTTATTTATTCTCCTCAAACGCTCATCAGACTTAAAAGCATTTTTTACAATTCTGTCTTCAAGGGAATGGTAAGAGATCACAGCAACTCTACCTGACTTTTGTAACACACAGGGAACATTTTTAAGAAAATTTCTGAGATCATCAAGTTCTCCGTTTACAGCAATTCTAAGCGACTGAAAAACTTTCGTTGCAGGATTTACTCTTCCACGTCTGAACCCGTACACTTTTCCAACAATTTCGGCAAGTTCTGTTGTGGTATCTATTTTTTTCTTTTTCCTGTATCTTGCAATCGCCGACGCAATAGCACGAGCCTTCTTTTCCTCACCATAAAAGTAGAATATATCTGAAAGTTCTTCTTCTGGAAATTGGTTAACTATCTCAAACGCAGTGATTCCGCTTTCCCGGTTCATTCTCATATCAAGTGGACCTTCTTTCATAAAACTAAAGCCTCTTTCTCCAAATTGAAGTTGAAGAGATGAAAGGCCCAGATCGGCGAGAACAGCATCTACTTTGCCGATGTTGAGATTCTTAAGAATAGTTTTTATGTTGGCAAAATTATCATGAACGAGAACAAAATTGTTTGAAATAAGTGAAAGTCTTTCATTCGCCTTTTCAATTGCTTCAACGTCTTTATCAATTCCTATGAGAAATCCACCCTGTTTAACAATTCGAAGAATGCGTTCGGAGTGTCCGCCCTCTCCAACAGTGCAATCCACAACCACGCTTTCTTTACTGATATTCAAAAATTTAATTGTTTCTTCTGCCAAAACAGGAATGTGGTATATTTCCATAGTTTAATTATACATATATCTTTTTTGATTTAAAATTAAACGCCCGAGTAAAGGATAAGCCGGATTCTGTTACCCTTGCGGGCTGCGGTCATTTATCTAAGCGGCCTACCCGACAGCATAGGGGGAGCACCTTCGCTGTCCTATTCGGCCTTGCTCCGGGTGGGGTTTACCATGCGAAGCGCTGTTACCAGCACTTCCGGTGGTCTCTTACACCACCTTTTCACCCTTGCAGGCTAACACCTGCGGTTTGTTTTCTGTGGCACTTTCCCTGGGGTCACCCCCGCCCAGATTTCCTGGGCACCCTGCTCCCTGGAGTCCGGACTTTCCTCGGAGTGCTTTTGCACTCCGCGACCGCCTCCTTTACTCGAGCGATTTTTTATTTTGGAAAGTATAGAATCTTTCCGCAAACTTCACAGCGAAGTATCTTTTCGCCTTTTCCTTCTTTTAATTCCTCCAAAACTTCAAGTGGCAAAACGGCGCCGCAGTTTGAACATGCGTTCTCTTCCACTGTGGCTATCGCGCCATAAGGAAAGTTTTCCTTAATCTCTTCATATTTTCTAATTACATCTTCCGGAATAACAGAAACAAGTTTTTCAAACTCTTTTCTAAGAACTTTTGCTTCATCTTCAATTTCTTTAGAAAGAAGTTTTCGCTCTTTTTCTATTTCTTCTAATTCTTTTTCAAGATCCGCAATCTTTTCTTTAATCTCTTTAATTTGATCTTCTTTTTCTTTAATTGCAGCTTCGGTGAATTCGAGAGTTTTCTTGAGTTCATCGCTCTTTGCTACAAAATTATCACGCGTTTTTTTAGCAGCCTTAATCTCCTTGGAAGTCTTAAGTTTGTTCCCGTTGAGCAACGCTTCTACACCTTTTAACTGTTCGTTATTCTCCTCAATATCACGCTCTATCTCGAGTTTTCTTTTCTTGAAACCGTCCATTGCGGATTCAAGACCTTCTATTTCATTCTGGTATTCCGTAATTTCGTGTTTTATCTGCAAATCCTTATCTATTTCTTTAATTCTGGATTCTTTTTCTCTAAGGATTTTTTCCTTCTGTTCGAAATCGTAAAGCAGTTTTATATACATTGACGCCTCCAAAACATAGTGGTGGGCCCGCCCGGATTCGAACCAGGAACCAATTGGTTATGAGCCAACTGCTCTACCGTTGAGCTACAGGCCCCCTTTTTCTTTGCAATGTTATTTTATACAACTTTAAATTAAAGTCAAGAATTCCAAATTAAAATTTTATAAGTTGCTATACCTCTAAAAACAGACATACTTTCTAAAAAGATTTAGATTTGTGTGAAAATTTAAAAAATTTATTGCAAAATGAAGACGCAAATTGGATTTCCTTTTTCGTTCAATGCAAACTTATCCTGTAAAATACTGATAAATACTATCTTTCTACGAACTTATGCCGTTTGTTTGATGTTTTTTTAAAGGTTTAATTTGAGTGTGGAAAAGTTGAAAAATGAGAATGGGATAAATAGAGGATTTGTTGATTTATGATGTTAAAGGTTATAATTCAATAAACCCGCATTGTTTCGTTGTATGCATAAGAAATACTGATAAACACTTATTT
>CAYXJW010000080.1:0-3741 GCA_964465465.1 uncultured Caldisericales bacterium | reverse complement strand
GCAAAATAAATGGTTCTTTAAAGTTTGATCAAAAAATTTAAGATAAATATAGAGAGGGTTCCCCGGTAGCTCAATCGGCAGAGCGGGTGGCTGTTAACCACTAGGTTGGCGGTTCGAGTCCGTCCCGGGGAGCCATTTTTTCTTTTCGAACTAAATCAGGCGGGCAATAGGAAAAGAAATTTTGATTATTTTTCTCTAAACTCCCACTACCAATCTCAGCCTCGCCAAAACCTTTTTGAGAATGATTTAATTTATTGATATTCAAAGAATATTTGAAGTTTACCCTGATTCTCTTTTTGGAATATTTTATTGAATCAATCCTTTCTTTTATTAAAACAACCTGCTCGGCTCGGGAGAGGGAGAAGAGGGTGTTAAGGAAAATTTTAAGTTGGGAAATTAAATCTTGAGGATCAATTTTCAATTGCTTCTTGCTTAGTTCGAATCCAGTTCGGTTGCCCGATACTCTATTTTTCATTAGGGAATTTCGAACTAACTCATCTGGATTGTGATTGAGTCTAAAACAAAGATTTTCAATGTAAGGTTCATCTCTGGACACTCTTTTCAAATTTTCTAAAACAAATCTTTCTAATCTATCGGCGTTTACTTGTTTTGTAGTGCATACCTGCCAATCTCTCTTTAGTGTGGAAGTGCATCTATAATAAAAAATATCTTTTTCTTCCCCTTTTTGCCTTTTTGTTTGTGTAAGTTGGGGTCATTTTTGAACCGCACTCCTCACAGGTTATTAACCCAGCAAAAAGATAATTTCTAAAGAGCTTCATCTTTCTAATTTTCTTTTTGTGTAGTTCTTGTGCTTCATTGAAGAGAAGTTCACTAATTATAGGCTGGTGCAATCCATTATAAATTTTCCCAGCATATTTTAGTTTTCCAATATAAACAGGGTTAGTAAGGATATTCTTGATACTTGATTTGGTAAAAGTTTTACCGTTCATGTTCAAAATTTTTCTCTCTTTTAGTGTGTTATAAACTTCTGCTATTGATCCACTCTCTACATAGATTTTAAATATCAACTTTACAATTTTAGATTCTCTCTCATCAGGAATAAGTTTCTTATTTACTGCTTTATACCCAAATGGAGGAATACCTCCATTCCACAATCCTTTTTCTGCTCTCTGGAGCATTTTATCTTTTGTCCTTTTACTTGCTAATTCTCTCTCAAATTGAGCAAAAGTAAGCATAATGTTTCTTAGAAGTCTTCCGGCTGGTGTAGAAGTATCAAATCTTTCGGTAATGGAGATAAAACTGACATTGTATTTTTCAAAGAGTTCTATTAACTGGTAAAAATCTTTTGGTGAACGCGTGAGTCTATCAATTTTGTAAACTAGAACAATGTTAATCTTGCCTTGTTTTATATCTTCAAGTAATTCCTGTAAGCAAGGGCGATTAAGATTTGCTCCAGTATAGCCGGGATCAGAGTAAACCTTAAAAACCTTCCAGTTATTCTGGCTCTTAATGAATGACTTTATCTTTTCTTCTTGAGCTTCACAGGATGAAAATTCCTTTTCGGCTTGAGTGTCAGTTGATACTCTTGTATAGATAGCACAGTTCATGATTTAATTCCTGCATGAAATCTTAATTAGCATTGATTACATATATTCCTTAATCTATTCCTATAATTGTTTGCTATATCTTGAGCAGTATTTAGCTTATTAAGCACTTGGTTAAGTTTATATTCGCTTACTATGATAATAGAACAGAAAAACCAGATTCCCATATTAACACGCTCAGGACTAACATTATTTTCAATTGAGAATTTGAAAAGCCAATCGGCTACCTTTGCTCTATTCAGGTGTTGGTTATTGGACAAAATTTTTACCACTCTCTCTACCCAAATATCTATTGGTTGCAAAAGTTTCCTATGTTGAATATTAGTTAAATTAATCTGCATTACATCTGTTAAATCTCTGAGAAAGAAAGACGCTACTTTATTTCCTATTCCACGTATACTTATTAATGAGTTGAAAACATCGTTGAGATTGTTTTGAACAATTCGGTTTTGTAAATAAGAGGTGAGTGTTAGATTATTTCGAACAATATTTTGGTTGATTATGAATTCAATAACAGAGGGTCTTTTATTAATGTTTTGTAAATTATTTGGATCCTCCGTGGAAGGGTAGAGAGGATTGTTTTTAGGATTTAAATTTTGATTATTAAGCGATTGACTAAATTTTTGCCATATCATATTATTAATTACTGTAGGAACAAAATTATTATCGTTTTGCTGTTTACAATAAAATAAAGCATCCACTGCTGCGGGAAAGTAATCAGGACGTCTCCCTTGTCTTTCAAATGCATATCCTTCCAGAAATATAGCCAAAGACTCCCAAATATCTGTTGTGTGATTTGGATATTTATACCATAAAGGTAACATAAACATTTCTCGATAAAAACAACTTAGCCTTTCAAAAAATTGTAACCATTGTGTAATATGATTCATAGTTGCCTCTTTTTAGAGGATACAAGTAGCCATTTATCAATATCCTCTTTCCTAAATCTCCACTTCTTACCTGCTTTTAAAGCTGGGATTTTCCCCCTCTGTGCCATCTTATAGATAGTATGGACACTAAGCCTTAGATATTCGGCTACTTCTTCCAATGTCATTAACTTTTCCAGTTTGCTAGATTTGTTTTTATTTTCCATAGGTCCCTAAAATTTTAAAGTTATCTTCCCATTTCTTAAACTTTAATAAAGGATAAACTTCACCGCTCTTTTTTTTGTAACCAGCTAAGTTGATGTGGTATTTTCCAATGTTTTTTCCTTTTTTATTTTGAGAGGCATTTTTTACAAGTTCTTCCGAAGGAATCACCCAGTATTTATCCAATTGCTCAGAATAAAAAATAAAAAAGTAGTTCTTTCTGGGATTAATAATCTCCATTGCTGCAAATCTCCCTGCATTGTAAGGGTTACAATCTTTTGATCGAGCTTTTATTTGAATATCTATATACACAGGCTCTCCATTAATATTTTTTCTAATTATACAATCAATTTGTTGATCATCCAGCAATGGAATATATACATCAAAACCACGCTTTAATAATTCGGCTATTGCCATAAATTCTTGCCTTTTGCCAAACGAAGCTAATTTTCTAAATTTTCTTTTTGGCTTCTTTTCGTCTTTCATAGTATATATTAGTATAATATAGTATTTCTTAAAAGTCAAATAAAAAACACCCTCTCCTCCCTTTCCCGAGCCGAGCAGGTTCTTTTAATAAAAGAAAGGATTGATTCAATAAAATATTCCAAAAAGAGAATCAGGGTAAACTTCAAATATTCCTTAAATATCAATAACTTAAACCACTCTCAACAAGGTTCTGGTCAGGCGGGGGTGGATGGTGGGATTTTAGAAAAAGAAAATCAAAATACCTCTGTATCTTGCCCGTCTGATTTAGTTCGAAAAGAAAAAATGGCTCCCTATCCTTTAATTTTTCTAATCATTCCTTTTGATTTCCCTAATGAGATTCATGGATGTAAGAGAAGGAATCTTTAAGAAAGATTTTAACCCCCACCCCGCAGTCTCGGTGCTCGTACTTCAGCCCTTCGGGCTTCCGTTGCCCGCACTCCGAGCCTGTTCCCCTTGATAGACTTCCTCAAACACTTGCCTTTCGTCGGCTTTTGTCCTGCTTCCGCAGGACAAATTTTTAGTAGTAAGAAAAGAAAAATTTTAAGGTTATGGTCGGTATATTCCTCTCAAGAGATTTTTAAGGAGAATTCTCTTAAAAATTA
>CAYXJW010000079.1:0-18553 GCA_964465465.1 uncultured Caldisericales bacterium | reverse complement strand
GTTTATCCTTTTCTTTTATCCTTATATCTTTTGTTTAAAAGCAAAGAGGTGCCGATAACATTTATTGAATTCTCTGCGATGAGTGGGTACCCTTCGAGATTTTTGTACCTCCGTGGATTTTCGGAGATATTTAATTGCAGTAGGGATTTTATCATTAAAAACCTGCACAGTTTTACAGGGGTTAGAGTGATAATAGAGAATCATGTTTCCCGGGGGAGTTTGCCTTTTGTATTAGATTCTGATAGCGCTCTATTTTTTATTGATCACGGTGAAATTTATTCAATCCTTCAAGGAGAAATAACAAAAAACACTTTTCCTGTAAAAGGCACTGCTTACATATTGGGCGATTTTAAGGTTGACAGAAAGAGTTTTTATTCTGTGGAAAAATTTGTTTCGTTCAGTAAACTTTTAAGGGAAGAGTTTTTGAGAGGGAATTACAGAATTTGTAATAGGAATGTGCTTTCTGGAAGAGATGCATTTGAGAAATTCATTGAAGATTTAAAGGGAAGATCTCTTTCAGATGGCGAATTAGAGCAAATACTTTACTCTTTTAAAATTCAAACAGGCCTTTCAAACTCAATACCAGTTTTTTTACTCGGTTTGCATCACTTTGTTAAAAGGGAATATCAGAATGATTTAGGCAAAGCAATCCGTAGTTTTGAGGATTTTTCAATGTATATTAGAGAAGGCGTAAGGATAATTGGAGATAAACCGTTTGTTTCGTTTACGGACAGGAGACGTATTGCAAATGCGCTGAGCAGGGCAGTATCGTCGTATAGCAGAGGAGTTCAAAAACTTCAAGAAATTGAACTCAAAATTTCCTGACGGTTTTATCTTTATAAAAGTTTGTTATACTTTTGTAAAAAGTATGCGGAGGTGAAAAGAAATGACTGATCTTGAAATTGCTCAAAATGCTAAAATGAAAAGAATTACCGAGGTTGCTGCTACTCTCGGAATCACTGAGGAAGATTTGAGTTTGTACGGGAAATACATTGCAAAAGTGGAGAGAGGTATTTTTAAAAAGGTAGAAAATAATCCAGATGGAAAACTCATTTTCGTTACAGCCATTACACCTACACCTGCTGGTGAAGGTAAAACGACTACAACAATAGGACTTTCCGATGCTTTGAACGATCTTGGAAAGAAGGCAATGGCTGTAATTAGAGAACCTTCTCTCGGTCCTGTTTTTGGGGTGAAAGGCGGAGCTGCAGGTGGTGGTTTTGCACAGGTTGTTCCGATGGAGGAAATCAACTTACAGTTTACAGGTGATATTCCTGCAGTAGGTATTGCAAACAACTTGCTTGCTGCAATGATAGATAACCATATCCAGCATGGAAACGATCTCGGTATTGATATTAGAAGAATAACATGGAGACGTGCTGTAGATATGAACGACAGGGCGTTAAGACAAACAATTGTTGCACTTGGTGGCACGGGTAATGGATATCCACGTGAGACGGGGTTTGATATAACTGCTGCATCTGAAATAATGGCAATTCTTGGAATGGCGAATGGATTAAATGATTTAAAAGAGAGGTTGAGCAGAATTATTGTTGGTTATACGCGCAAGAGACAGCCGATAACTGCAAGGGATTTAAAAGCAGTTGGTGCAATGGCGATTGTTTTAAGGAATGCTATAAATCCAAACCTCGTGCAAACACTTGAAAACCATCCTGTGTTTATTCATGGTGGTCCATTTGCGAATATTGCACACGGTGCAAGTACTATCACATCTATTAAACTTGCATTAAAACTTGCAGATTATGTAATTACCGAAGGTGGTTTTGCATCTGATCTTGGCGGTGAGAAATTTATGGATATCGTGAGTAGGAATGGTGGTTTCCATCCATCCGTTGCAGTTGTCGTTGCAACTGTAAGGGCATTGAAAATGCATGGAGGACTTGCCAGAGATGAACTTAAAGAGGAAAATATTGAGGCATTAAAGAAAGGATTGGGAAACCTTGCAAAGCATATTGAGAATATGCGTAAGTTTGGGCTTCCTGTGGTGGTGGCACTGAATAAGTTTGTTACGGATACTGATGCAGAATTGAAGGTTGTTGAGGAGTTTGTTAAATCACAGGGTGCTAGATTTGCACTTTCAGAAGTTTGGGAAAAAGGTGGAGAAGGTGGAAAGGCGCTTGCAACAGAAGTACTTAATGCAATAGAAAACGACGAGAACAACTTCAGGTTCCTCTATGATTTAAACGAACCAATTGAGGACAAAATTTACAAAATTGCAACTGAGATGTATGGTGCAAAAGATGTTACTTATACAGATAGTGCTAAAAAGGATTTGAAACTTATTAAAAAAATTGGTTATGCTAACCTTCCAATCTGCATGGCTAAAACTCAGATGTCGCTTTCTGATAATCCAAAACTCATTGGTAGACCGGAGGGTTTTACTGTTACAATAAGGGAAGTAAGGCTTTCTGCAGGTGCAGGGTTTGTTATTCCCATTTCTGGAAGTATCATGACAATGCCCGGACTTCCCAAACACCCTGCTGCAGAGAATATGGACATCGATGAAAACGGGAAAATTACCGGATTGTTTTAATGTATCTTGAAGAAATATCAATATACGGCTTTAAAACTTTTAGAAATGAAACTAAATTAAAACTTTCCCCGAGAATTACTGCAATAGTTGGGCCTAACGGTTCGGGGAAGAGCAACATAGTAGATGCGGTGAGGTGGGCTCTTGGTGAGCATCGCCTCACCGTTCTTAGAGCTGCTACTACAACGGACTTGATCTTTTCCGGTTCTTCTTTTAAAAAGCCTTTAAGTGTGGCTTCTGTAAAACTTGTTTTTAACAACGAAGATAGAACTTTTCCATCCATAAACACACCCCGTGTTATTATTGAAAGAAGAATTTACCGTTCCAGAGATTCGCACTATTTTTTAAATGGTGAAGAACTTCGTTTGCAAGACGTTTTTTCTCTTTTTTATTCTGCTGGTATGTACAATCAAACGTACTCTATAGTGAGTCAGGGGAGAGTTGATGAAATATTACTCGCAAAGCCTGAGCAGAAGAAGGCACTGATAGAACAGGTGGCAGGAGTTGCTGTATTTAAGAAAAAGAGAAAAGAGGCTCTTAAAAAACTCGAAGAAACCGAACAAAATCTCTTGAGGGTAAAAGATATGCTTTCTGAACTAAGAAAAAAGGCTGAAAGAATTATAAATGAATCAAAAAAGGCACATATGTATTATTTTTTACAGGATAGGTTGAAGCAGTTAGAGGGAACGCTTCTCAACTATTCGCTTACGGAAACCCGGAGGGAAATCAAAATCCTTCAAAGTGCCATTAAAGATTCGGAACTTGAAGAAGATACTATATTGAAGAGAATTAGAGAACTGAAAGAAAAGATCCAGAAAGAAGAGACGGAAAATAGTGATTTTATTGAAGATCTTGAAAATTTAAGGAAAAAGGAAGAGGATCTAAAAATAGAACTTGCAAAGATTGAAGAAAAAGAGATATTTGAAACAAAGAGAAAAGAAAACCTTGA
This sequence comes from uncultured Caldisericales bacterium, assembly GCA_964465465.1. GTDB lineage: Bacteria > Caldisericota > Caldisericia > Caldisericales > Caldisericaceae > AUK232. Next base: position 15,053 of record CAYXJW010000079.1, on the reverse strand, counting down.
AAAGCAAATTTCTGAAGTGAACAGTAGAATTGACTCTATGAGCAGAAAGGCTGATTTTCTGAAAAAAGAAAATGAGAAAGTTTTGCAGAAAATCTCTCAAGTTAAAGCGGAAATTGATGCGCAAAGGAAGGAGATTGATGAATTGAAGAATCGCCTGAAATCTGTGTATGAAAAAATCTCTCCACTTCGTGATGAAGAAAAAATTATAAAAAATGAGGTAGAGAATCTCCGCGAGAAAAGGATTGCAAAGGAAAGGAAATTGAGCGAACTGAAAACAGTTCTTTCAAACCTTGAGAAGAAAAAGCATGAAATAGAAATTTTTATTTTGAATGCAAAGAAAATAAATGAAAACGAAGTTTCCATGATAAAAAGCGATATAGATGTATTAAAAAAAGTGATAGAGAACAAAGAAAAAGAGATAAATTCACTTCGGGAGAAAACAGCACTTTTAAAATATAAGATTGCAGAAACGAAAAGATTTTTAAATTCTGCTTTGGTTGGAAATGGCAGATACAAAAAAGGCACACTGGGTGAATTAATTGGTGAAAATGCCCTTCCAGGTATTGAAGAAGAACTTTCAAGAATAGTGATCGACAATCTGGAAGAAGTAAAAGACAAAAGGAGCGGTGGATTTTTTGTTAAAGAAAATCTTTTGAATGTGAAGACTGTTGAAACTGATCACGTAAAACCTCTTAAAATTGATGAACCCGGATTTTTACGTGGAGTTTACATTGCTTCTGACATTTTTTCTGCATCAGAATTCTTTAAGGAGAATATAGAAAAAGTTTTTATCAAAAAAATTCTTACGAAAGACGGGTTCGTTCTTTATTCTCCTTTTGAAATTAAAGTAAGTGCCACTATTCTTGTGGAAGAAAAGCAGAAACTCTTAAAAGTGATGGAGGAAAGTTTAAAATCAAACAACCAAAAGTTGAATAACCTTTTATCTGAACTTAAAAAATTAAAAGACAATCTTTCTAATCTATTTACTGATTATTCTGCTGCTGTAAGAAGGGCAGAAACAAAAAAGGAAGCAGCAGAAAAGGAAAAGATGCTTTCATCTCTGGAAATAAAAATTGAAAGCACGAGAAAAGAAATCGGAAAACTTGAAGACGAGATTAAAAGAATTGTTTCAGAAATTTCTGAGTTTTCCGTTAACGAAAAACTCTCTGCGTTAGAAAAAGAAGCCGAAAATTTGAAAAACCAGATTAACGGAAAACTTTTCACTCTTAAAGATAAAGAATACGAATTGAGAAAATTGGAAGAGGAAAGAATTTCTTATTCGAAACGTTTGGAGAGCATTGAATCCGGGAAGAATAGAGCACGGCAGGAATTATCTGATCTGGAAACAGATTTAAAAATTGTAAAGCAGGAACTTTTTTCCATAGAAAAGAGACGAAACAAAATAAAACTTGACATAGCAGATATTGAGAAGAACAAAAAACTCTTTGAAGAAAAAGAGAAAGACTTTAAAGACGAATTGAAACGGAAGAATCTTGAATTGGAAAGACTATCTGAACAGAGAGAAGAGATTTTAAGAAAAATAGAAAAACAGCGGATAAATCTTGCTCAAAAAGAGGCACGTGCGCAGGCAATTATCGAAAAATTGAAGGAGAAAGAAATAAAGGAGCGCGAGATACTCTACAGGGTTGACGAAAAGAAACTTCGCATTGAAATTGCTTCAGTAAAGTCCAGAATAAATTCACTTGGCGCAATTGACTTTACCAGTGTTGGTGAGGAAGAATCTATAAAAGAAGAATTGCAGAAGAAGGAGTCTGTATACAATGATGTTTTAGAGGCGAAGAAAGAACTTGAAAAGTTTATACGGGAGATGGAAGACAGGGCAAAGAGAGAATTTGAAAAAACTCTCACAGGTGTAGAAAAATACTTTGCTCTATTTTTCCGAAGAATGTTTAAAGGCGGAGAAGCGTCTATTGAACGGATTGTAAATGAGAAGAATGAGATTACAGGATTGGAACTCAACGTAAGGCTGCCCGGTAAGAGAAAGCAATCTTTACCACTTCTTTCTGGCGGAGAAAAATCGCTAACAGCCCTTGCATTTTTGTTTGCAATCTTTAAAGTAAAGCCAGCCCCTTTTTACATTCTTGATGAGGTTGATGCAGCACTTGACGAGGAAAATGTTTTGCGTTTTGGTGAACTTCTATCAGAGGAAGCAGATTTTGCGCAGTTTATAGTGATTACGCATAATAAGGAAACAATGCAGAGGGCAGATATGCTTTACGGGATTACAATGGAAGAAGACGGCGTTTCTAAAACCGTTTCATTAAAACTCGTATAATGCTTATAATATATCGAATCGAAAAGCAAAGTTAGGAGGTTTGAGTATGAAAAAAACGGAATTAACGGCAGGAAAACTTAAAGGTTTAAAGATGCTTGCCGATCGCGAAGGCAAGTTTAGAATGCTCGCTATAGACCAGAGAGGTTCTTTACAAAGAATGCTTGCCAGGGCAGTTGGTAAGGAGAAAACAGAGATAGGCTATAAAGACTTAGCCTTAGCAAAGAGACTTGTAACTCAGTATCTCTCCCCTTATTTCAGTGCGACTCTTATGGATCCACAGTTTGGTGTTCCAGAATCACTCAAATACCTTGCAAAAACGTCAGGGCTTCTTATAGCAAGGGAAAAAAGTGGAACTGTGGCAGCAGGATACAACAATAGGGAAAAGAAAACCGTATTACTTGATGGTTGGAGTGTAGAAAAAATAAAGAAAACTGGTGCTGATGCAGTGAAGTTGCTTCTTTATTATCGTCCAGACAGTACGCCTGAAATTAAAGAATATCAGGAAAACATAGTAAGACAGGTTGGTGAGGAGTGCAAAAAGTTTGATATGCCTTTTGTGCTTGAACCTGTTGGGTATGCATTTAAAGATGATGAACCCTCTGTAGATTCTGCAGTTTATGCAAAGAAAAAACCAGACATTGTTTTGAAAATTACGGAAGAGTTTTCCAGGGAAGAATACGGTGTTGATATTCTAAAATTAGAATTCCCTGTGAATCTAAAATATGTAAAAGGTTTTAATAAGGGTTATTTTGATGGAAAAGAAAGGGAAGAGGTATTTACACTGAAAGATGCTGAGGAGATGTGCTATGAAATTACGAAAAGATCCAGAGTTCCGTGGGTTATTTTGAGCGCTGGCGTGGATATCTCTGAATTTGTGTATAATGTGGAGATTGCCTCAAAAGAAGGTGCATCTGGATTCCTTGCTGGAAGAGCAGTTTGGAAAGAGTTTGCAAAGTATTTCCCCGGTGAAGCAGATATGGTTGCCTGGCTCTCAACATCAGGTGTTGAAAACTATTGGAGACTGTATGAGGCAAGTAAGAAGGCAACCCCTTATTTCGAAAACAAACAGTTTGGAAGTTTTGCAAGTCTGGATCTTAAAGACTCAGGTGAAGATTGGTATAAAAAATATTAGTTTGAATGTAAATTTATAAATAGGGCGCACAATTGTGCGCCCTTTGTATAAATTATTAAAGTTACTATAATATAGTTTGACTTTCACCGAGGGTTACCGAGTGGCCGACGGTATCCTTTGATGAAAGAATTTTATACAAGGAGGCTGAAAGATGATTAGTAAGCAAGAAAAAGAAGAAATTATCAAAAGATTCCAGCGTCACGAAGGTGATACTGGCTCCCCGGAAGTGCAAATTGCACTTCTCACACGAAGAATAGAAGATCTTACGGAGCATCTCAAAAAATTTAAAAAGGATTACGCTTCGCGTCGCGGTTTGTTTAAAATGGTGGGTGAGCGAAGAAGGCTCTTAAACTATCTGAAATCCGTTGATAAGGAAAGGTATAACAGGATTGTTAAAGAATTGAAGTTAAGGGTATAGTTATGGTTGAAAAAGTCGAAGTCGAAGTTGGCGGAAAGGTAATATCGTTTGAGTACGGAAGGGTTGCAAAGCAGGCAGGTGGTGCTGTACTTGCTTCCTGTGGGGACACGGTAGTATTTGCTGCTTCCACAATGGGCAAGGAGCCTTCTGAACCTACGGATTTCTTCCCGCTTACAGTAGATTATTTTGAAAAAATGTATGCTGCGGGAAAAATTCCCGGGGGTTTTTATAAACGTGAAGGTAGGCCATCAGAGAAGGAAATTTTAGGGGCGCGTCTCATAGACAGACCTTTAAGGCCACTATTTCCAATTCAATTCAGAAGGCCTGTTCAAATTGTACTCTACGTACTCTCCGCTGGCGGAGAAATCGCACCCGAAATTCTTGGAATAAATGCTGCTTCACTTGCCTCTCTTTTGTCAGATGAACCGTTTACTGAGGCAGTTGGTGCTGTCAAAGTGGGAATTATTGATGGTAAATTTGTGATCAATCCCACCGAAAAAGAACTTGAAGATGAGAGTAGTTTGAATCTCAGTATTGCAGGAACAAAGGAAGCCCTTCTTATGATAGAGGCGGGTGCTAAAATAATCTCTGAGGACCAGATGGTTGATGCAATGGCAGTTGCCATTCCTGAAATACAAAAACTTGCTGAAATTCAAGAAGAACTTCGCAGGAAAGTTGGAAAGGAAAAAATTATTGTTCCTGAGTATGTTGTTGATGAGAAATTGAAAGAGGAAATTACTCCTATATTTCTTTCTAAAATCGAAGAGGCACTTAAACATAAAGAGAAACTTACGAGGGAAAGAGCATTAGACGACATTAAAGAAGAGATTATAAGAGAGGTTGTGGAGCAAAATCCTGAAAAGGAAAAAGATGTAAACGAAATTTTTGATGAGTTGTTGAAGAAATATATCAGAGAAAAAACAATCAACACAGGTGTTCGCATTGATGGAAGATCCTATACAGAGATTCGGCCACTCAGTATAGAAGTCGGCTTCCTCAGGCGGACACACGGTTCGGCCCTCTTTACAAGAGGACAAACTCAGGTGTTATCCATAGCAACACTTGCTGGAAAAGGCGAAGGACAACTTGTGGAATCCCTTGAAGAAGAGATGACCAAACGTTATATGCATTACTACAATTTCCCTGCATTTTCTGTGGGAGAAGTGAAACCAATGAGAGGTCCAAGTAGAAGGGAAATAGGGCATGGTGCTTTAGCTGAACGTGCGTTACTCCCCGTTCTTCCAGATGAAGAGGATTTTCCTTATACAATCAGAGTTGTTTCTGAAGTTTTAGAATCCAACGGTTCAACTTCAATGGCTTCAACATGTGGTTCAACACTTGCCTTAATGGATGCAGGTGTTCCAATTAAAAAACCGGTTGCAGGAATTGCAATGGGTCTTATGAAGGAAGGGGATAAATACGCAATTCTTACGGATATTCAGGGTGCAGAAGATCACCTTGGTGATATGGATTTTAAAGTTACAGGAACTGAAGATGGCATCACTGCTCTACAGATGGACATAAAACTAAAAGGTATCTCTTTGGATATAATAAGAAAAGCACTATATCAGGCAAAAGAGGCAAGGCTCTTTATTCTGGATAAAATGCTTTCTGTTATCCCGGCACCAAGAGACCACATATCTCCGTATGCACCCCGTATCTTTACGTTGCAGATTAATACGGATAAAATTGGACTTCTCATAGGACCTGGAGGTAAAACTATTAGAAGCATTATTGGAAATACAGATGCAGAAATAAACATAGAGCCTGATGGAAAAGTATTTATTTCTGCTCCCAATGAAGAAATTGGTAATATGCTTAAAGATAAAGTGCTTGCCTTAGTTGAAGAACCGGAAGTTGGTAAAGTGTATCTGGGAAAGGTTGTAGAGATAAGGGATTTTGGTGCGTTTGTGCAGATACTTCCAAGTTATGTGGGATTATTACATGTTTCGCAAATTGCGGATAGGTATATAAAGGATATTCACAAGGAAGTTCATGTTGGCGACGAATTTCCAGTGAAGGTTATGAAGATTGACGAAAACGGCAAGATTCAACTTACCAAGAAGGGCATAAAAAAGGAAAGTAATGAAGGTAAGAAGTAAGTATTTAAACGAACGAGTTTCTGAAAGTGGTGTAAGGTTTTTTCAGGAAAGAAATAACACTTTTCCTGTGGTTTCTATAGGCGTATTTGTAAGATCAGGTAGTAGATATGAAACCGACAGGAATCTCGGGATCTCCCATTTTTTGGAACATGCCGTTTTCAAAGGTACTAAAAGAAGAACTGCCTATGAAATCTCGCACGAGATAGAGAAACTTGGAGGAGAACTCAATGCATTTACTTCTCCGGAGTACACTCTCTTTTACGTGAAACTTCTCAGTAAACATATTGAAAAGGGTTTTGATGTGCTTTCTGATATTGTTAAAAACGCTGTTTTTGATAAAGAACTCATAGAGAGAGAAAGAAGGGTTATTCTTGAAGAAATAGAGGAATACTATGATAGTCCTGAGGATATTTGTCAAACTGAGGCTCTTCGCTCTATATGGGGTGAACAGTCCGTAGCAAACAATCCTCTTGGAACAAAAGAAAGCGTGTCAAAAATTACAGAGAAAGACTTAAAATCTTTGTATAAATACCTATTCAATAAGAAGAACACTCTTGTTTCCGTTGCAGGGGATATTGATGAAGATGTTTCTGAGGAGTTGATCGAAACCTATTTTGGCGATTTGAGGAGTAAGGGCTCTAAGCTGAATTTGAAGAAACCAGAATATCATTTCAATGATAGAACTTTCAGCAAAAACAGTGCTCAATTCCATATCGCCATTACTCTTAAAGGATATCCTCTATACACTCGTGAGAGTTTGATGCAGTCTCTTTACACAACGATTCTTGGTGGAAATATGTCTTCGAGGTTGTTTCAAAGGCTAAGGGAAGAGTCTGCACTTGTTTATACGGTATATGCATATCCAGTTCGGTTTATTGATACCGGAGGCACTGTGATATATGCTTCAACAAGCAAGACATACGTTTCGGATGTGCGTGCCGGAATCGAAAAAGAGATAGAAGATATTGCAAAAAACGGTGTTAAAGAAAATGAATTTTATGATGCAAAGGAATATCTACTTGGAAGTGTTATTTTGGGACTTGAAACCTTTGCAGGAAGAATGCAAAGGAACGGTGTTCAAAACCTATTCCTTGGCAAGGTAAAGAGGATAGAAGCTCTTATTAAAGAAATAGAGGGTCTTTCATTCGAAGGATTTAATGCATTTGCAAGGGATATTTCCAGTTCCCCAAGGGGTAGCGTTCTTGTAGGAGATGTTTAATGGAAGATAAGAACTTACTTTTTGATGAGATAACGAAAGAAATTTTTTCCTGTAAAAAGTGCCTTCTCTATAAGACGAGGCATAAGCCTGTTCCGGGTGAAGGCTCTCTTGATGCAGAGATTATGTTTATTGGAGAAGGTCCTGGAAGAAATGAAGATTTAACCGGGCGTCCTTTTGTTGGGGCAGCCGGGAAATTTCTTGATGAACTGCTTGCAGGAATTGGACTGAAAAGAGAAGATGTGTTTATTGGAAATGTTGTGAAGTGCAGGCCACCAAACAATAGAGTGCCACTCTTGAGTGAGATAGAGGCATGCAAGCCATATCTCTATGCACAGATTGCAATTATTCAACCAAAAATTATCTGCACTCTTGGAAATACCCCTTTAAACACACTTATTTCCCCTCACCTTACAATAGGGAGGGTTCACGGAAAGGTGTTTAAAAAAGATGGGTTTACATTTATACCTCTTTACCATCCTGCTGCAGCACTTTACCACAATGCACTTAAAGTTGTATTGAAAGAAGATTTTGCTAAGTTAAAGAACTATCTCGAAAATTTGAAAGAGAAAAATTTATGATTAGGAGGAATTGAGATGAGGAAAAAGAATATTATGGTTATTGTTTTTATTCTAATTGTCTTTGCTTTCTCTCTCTGGGTTGATGTTACAGGTTTTAGTGTTGCAAACAAACCTCTCGATCAACTCAGTGGAGTGCAAGCATATTTTAAGCCTCGCCTCGGGCTTGACCTTCACGGCGGCGTGCATTTTGTTCTGGAGGCTGAAGACACGAAGAATGTAAAAGTTACTCCAGAGGCAATGCAAACAACTCTTGAAGTTTTAAGGAAAAGAGTTAACAACCTCGGGCTTAGTGAGGCAGTTGTTGTTCAGGAAAAAGGTGCTAACTGGAGAAGAATTGATGTGGAACTACCTGGATGGAAAGATCCTGAAAAGGCAAAGGAACTTATAGGGCAAACTGCTTTGCTTCAGTTTAAAGATGAAAGTGGTAAAGTTGTTCTTACAGGTGCGCATATAAAAGATGCAAGGCTCGCTTTCAGTAAGGATCCACAGACTCTTGGTGAACCTATTATTGAGTTTAAACTCGATCCAGAAGGAACAAAAATTTTTGCAAAAGTTACTCAGGAAAATGTTGGAAAGAAAATTGCAATCTATCTTGATAATAAACTTCTTATGAATCCTGTTGTTAAACAACCTATTACTGATGGTGAAGGAATAATTAGTGGTGGATTTACTAAAGAACAGGCTGCTGAATATGCTGCACTTTTAAGAAGTGGTGCCTTACCTGTGAAGTTAAAATTTCTCACAGAAGAAGTTGTGGGCCCGACTCTCGGTGCTCATTCTGTAAAGATGGCAGTGGTTGCAGCGATTGTTGCAATTTTACTTATATTCCTGTACATGATTATCTTCTACAGATATCTTGGATTTATTGCATCGCTTGCTCTGGTTTTCTATCTCACTCTTGAAATAGCACTTTTACTTCTTTTACATGCCACATTCTCTTTGCCTGCAATAGGAGGTGCTATACTTTCGTTAGGTATGGCAGTTGATATTAACGTAATTGTATTTGAGAGAATGAAAGAGGAACTTTCTGCTGGAAAATCCATTAAAGCAATTATTGCTGCTGGGTTTGCAAAAGCATTTAGAACGGTATTCGACTCAAACCTCACGGTTTTGATTGGTGCGATAATTCTATTCTACCTTGGGACTGGTGTGATAAGAGGGTTTGCTATTACTGTTTCTATCGGTATCTTGTCTGGTTTCTTCAGTGGAGTTGTTGTAACTCATGCACTTGTGAATTTGCTTCTTCCTCCTTCCGCAGTGAAGAGACCTTGGCTTTTCGGAATTTAGGGGGTGTGTGATGACATTCAGAGAGAGAATTAGGAGTTGGCAGATTATAAGACATACAAAACTTTGGTTTTCTATTTCGCTTGCAATTATTCTAATTGGAATTGGGGCGATGATTTTTAATCAGGTAACTACTGGTTTACCTCTAAATTTTGGCATAGATTTTAGGGGAGGAACTGTTATTTCCCTTACCTGTGAAAAGACTCCAAATATTGCGACAGTTAGAGATATTTTAGTAAAGAATGGATACAAGGATGCGATTGTTCAAGAGGCGAAGGGAAATAAAATTACGATAAAGTTGAATGCAAAAACGATTAGCCCCGATGATGCAAACAAAATCATAGACGAAATTTCAAAAGAGGTTGCTCCTGTTGAAAAAGACAAAACAGGTATCACAAGCATAGCGCCCGTTATAGGAAAAGAACTTATAAAAAGTGGAACAATTGCTTTAATACTTGCTTTGTTATTTATTCTGTTTTATATTACGGTGCGATTCACTTTCCAGTTTGCTCTTGCCACGGTTCTTGCGTTGCTCCACGATATACTTGTTACTCTTGGAATGCTTGCGCTTTTTAGAGTGGAACTTAACGCGCCATTCATTGGTGCTTTTCTTACAATTATGACTTATTCAGTTGAAGATAGTGTTGTTGTTATGGATAGAATAAGAGAAAATTTGAAATTTAGAACAAAGGAGTCCTTCCCGGATCTTGTAAACAGGAGTATTACAGAAGTTTGGGTTCGTTCTATGAATACCTCTATTACCACATTCCTTGCTTCGTTCTCACTTGTTTTGTTTGGTGGCCCAACTTTAAGAGATTTTTCGATGACACTTATGTTTGGTCTTCTTTCTGGAACATATTCGTCAATTTATATTGCTTCACCACTTCTTGTGCTCTGGCATAGAGGAAAGGATAAATCTGGAGTTTCTAAGAAAGTTGCAACCGTTGAACCTGAAAAAAGAGCATCTGTTGTTGCCTCTGAATCAGGCGAGGCTACGCTTTCTGAAGGTGCTAATACTGTCGTAAATCAAGCACCTAAAAAGAAGAAAAAGAAGAAATCAAAAAAGAAATCTAAGAGAAGAAGATAATTTTAAAAGGGCGTTCATATGAACGCCCTTTTACCTGAATAGTTCTTTCTTTTTCAACTTTTCCTTTGCTTCTTTTGGTAAGGCTGAAATAAGTTTTTCTGTTATTGTGTAATAAACGTTTCCGTTTTTAAAAACTTTCCTTACAAACCCTCTTTTAATTAAACTGTTTAAAATTCGTGTGCTGTTAACTCCCCGAAGTTTGTCAATTTTCTGTTTTGTTGTATCAGATCGTAAAAGTATTGCAATGGTTTCCAATGCTTCTCGTGAAAGCCCTGTTTTTTTAACCTTTGCAAATTTCCTGTAAATATTTTTGTATTTCTCATTTGGAATAAACCTGTACCCTTTTTTTTCTGAAACAAGGTTTATACCACTTGTTTTGTAGTTTTCTCTTATTTCTAATAAGAGTTCCAATATTGTATCTGCTGGAAGTTTCAAATGTTCTCTGATTTGGCCTATTGTAATTGGTTTAGAAGAAACAAAGAGAATTGCTTCAATTGCTGCTCTGTAATCTTCTCTTTTCATTTCTCAGAACATAGATAGGTGAAAAAGTGCTTTCTTGAATTATCCTTATCTTGCCATTTTTTGCTAAGATGAGGATAGCAAGGAACATAAGCACTATTTCTATCTTTGAATGTTTTTTCTTGAAGAAATCTTGAAAAATTATTTTACTTTTTTCTGTTAATAAATTTTCAATTTCTTGCATTGCCTCTTTTATTGAGTATTCATTTTTCGCTACTGTCTTTGCTTCTATGTATTTTTCTCTTTCCAATATTTCCCGTACAATTTTTGAGAGTTTTGACATCGAAACCTCATGTTGCTCTTCCTTTTCAATGTAAATTCTTTTTATTTTTTCTTCTTCTGATTTAAAACTGTTTCTTATTACTGAAAATATATCAAGAATTTCAACTTCCTCTTCAATCTTTCGTTCTTTTTGGAAGTTTCTTATAGCGAATAATAAAAGTAATAATTCGGATTTTAGTTTTATCAGGATACTTAACTCAAGGAGCGTTTCACCTATTTCAAGATAATTATTGCTTCCTTTAATTTCTTCAATCTCCTTTTCAACAATGCGGAGTAAGTTTACTACAAGCAAGTTCTCTCTACTTTTTTCTCCTCTATTTATCAGTGTCTCGACAACTTGTTTCATTAGTCTATTTTCATATGCTCCATTGTTTGTTTCAATGTTTCAGAGGCAACTTTTCTTGCCTTTTTGCTTCCCTCTTCAAAAATTTCTTCGATTTCTTTCTGTTTGTTTGCAAGTTCTTTTCTCCTATCACGAATTGGTTTTAACGTTTTGTTAATATTTTCTGCAAGATGTTTTTTGCATGCAACACATCCAAGGATTCCTGCTCTGCAGTCTTTTGCGATTTGATCTGTTTCTCCTTTACTGAAAACCTTGTGTAATTTAAATACTGTGCAAACCTCCGGGTGGCCTGGATCATTTTTTCTTATTTTTTGTGGGTCAGTTATTGCCCTCATTATTTTCTTTTGAGTGGTTTCTTCGGAATCTGCAATTTTTATGTCATTGTCAAGGCTTTTTGACATTTTCTTTCCGTCAATTCCAGGTATTGCTGGATATTCAGTAAGCAGAGGTTGAGGTTCGGGAAATAGTTCTCCGTAAAATCGGTTAAATCTTCTAACGATCTCTCTTGCTATTTCAAGATGGTGGACTTGATCCTTTCCTACAGGGACATAGTTTGCTTTGTACAGAATTATGTCGCTTGTCATGAGGATTGGGTAGCCAAGTAATCCATAAGATGCATTCTCCTTAAGTTTTAAATCCCGTATCATATCCTTTACTGTTGTGTTTCTTTCTACCCATGGTATTGGCACTATCATTGAGAGTAGCAGGTGAAGATAAGTATGCTCCGGGACTTTTGACTGTATAAATAATGTACTCTTTTCCGGGTCTATTCCTGCTGCAAGCCAATCAAGCATCACTTCGATGCGATTTTGTTTTATCATCTCTGTGTGTTCGTACTTTGTTGTAAGTGCATGTAAATCGGCTATGAAGAAAAATGAATCGTATTTTTCTTGGAGTTTTACGTAATTTGCCATAGCACCGTATAGGTGTCCTATATGAAGTTGTCCTGTTGGTCTCATTCCACTTAAAACTCTGTTCATGTTGCTATCTCCTCCTATAAGAAGAATTTTACTATTGGAATAAATATTGCATTTAGAATCGCATCAAAGTGGAAAAACGGGATTATTACAAGTGCTAATATAAATAGCATTCCGTAGAAATCTAATGATTCGTCTAATAACCATCTTTGAGGCCTCTTTGTCATTGCATAGATTACTTTGGAGCCGTCAAGTGGTGGAATTGGAATAAGGTTAAAAATTCCAAGAAGCACGCTATACAGTATTATGTATCGGGTTAGTATAGCAAAATAACTGAAATTATTAAGAAATCCGGGAGAATGCATCATTAATTTGTATATCGGTGAAAGCACTGCAGCGGTGAGAAAATTCATTCCTGGACCTGCAAGTGAAGTAATGGCTAACCCAAGGCGGAGATTCCGCATTTCCATAAAATCAACCATTACAGGTTTTCCCCAGCCAATTCTGAAAAAAAGCAAACTCAGTAATCCTATCCAGTCTATGTGCCTGAGTGGATTTAAACTTAACCTGCCGGATGCCACTACGGTGGTATCTCCCATTTTGTATGCTGCATATGCGTGTCCAAATTCGTGCAGAGTCATTGCTATAAGGACTGCGGGTAAACTAAAAAGCAACATGTTCATCCAGTAAGCTACATTAAAATTAAACATTTTCCAGCTCCTTTCCCAACTACATTTTTAATTATTATAACAGATTAAGGAATACTGTAAAATTCATTTTAAACGCAATTTTTTGTATATGAAATTCATAGGTGCAAGCATCGTAGGCCATGGAATTTGTGAAAGCGTTATTATTAAGGCAACCTTTGGGTTAAAAAACTGCATTGCAAGTACAATTCCTATTGAAACATTCATAAACACCTTTGAGTTTGCAACGGCAATTTTTCGTTTGTTATCAAGGAAAAAAGATTCTAAAAGGCCGAGCAGTGCAAATAAGAAGTAAACGGGATATATCACAAGAAGATATTCCAGGACTGTAATCGGGTGTTTGTAAATGAATGGTGCATTTACAGACATCACGATAAGTGAGATAAAAGAGATTGGAATTGCAGTGAGAAATGTTCCTAAATTAGTAATTGATGTTGTTGCTTTTTTAAATAATGTTTTAAACAAATAGGCAAGTACGAATGGGATGAGTATTAGTTCTGCCATTGTTATTGATATGCCAGAGTAATTTAGTTTTACGATTTTTCCAGTTAGCGTATAAAACAGGATAGGAATTGTTATTGGTGCTACAAAGTGGCTAAATATTGTAATAACAAGAGTTAAGGCACTATCACCTTTTGATAATTCTGTCATTGCGGCAGAAGCCACGCCTGAGGGAACTGCTGCAAGTAGTAAGAGTGATATAAGTAAACTGTTTTTAATGCCTAACAGAGAAGATAGATAAAATATCCCTACGGGGATAACTAAAAGGTTTGAAAAAGTTATATAAATTGGCAATAATGGTCTTTTAATGAATAATAACAACTCTTTAAAGTTAATTTTTAGGAATGAAACGAACAGTACAAACATAAGGATATATTTTAAACTCCATTTCAGGAATCCAAAGAAAGGGAATATCAATCCAAGTGGAATTCCTATAAGCAGGATAATTGAAACGTTATTTTCAACAAATTTGATGATTTTCATAAGAAAATCTTAATCATATTCTGTATTTTTGCAATATAAATCAGTATTTAAGCAATTTTAACTGCTTTTGCCCGTTTTTTCTAATTGCCTATTTTTGAATAAAATAATAATATGGATGATAGTTTAATTATTAAATCGAAGTATTTAATACCCGAGCCGCCTTCTTTTGCAATTTGCAGAAGCAGGATAGAGCGTCTTATAGAAAGCGGACTTAAGAAAAGCTTTTTGTTTATAGTAGGCAGTAGTGGAAGTGGCAAAACAACCGCAATTTCTCTTTTTCTGGATAAGCATAAATTGAAAAATGTAATCTACCTGCGACTAACACCTGAGGATGCTGATTTTTCAATTTTTGCTCATTATATAGTAACAGGACTCAATAGAATAGGGATAAAATCAGTAACATTTGAGGATATTATGAACGTAACCCCACGAGCTTATCTTTTATCTGCATATGTTATAAACAAGATAGAGGATTTCAAAGAAGATGTATATTTAATACTTGATGATTTTCACAGTGTGGAGAATTCAGAAACTTTAAATTTTATAAATCCTATTTTTAATAATAGGGTTAAAAACTTTCATGTTGTAATACTTTCTCAGAAAAAACCTAGTATGAAGATTGGTAGAGAAATAATGAAAGGAAACGCTGTGCTCATTTCTGAGAAGGATTTGTATTTTACTGAACAAGAGTTTCTTGATCTCACTGAAAAAGTGGGCATAAAGATCTCCCGGTCAAATGCAGAGAAGATATATAAACGCACAGAGGGTTGGCCAATAGGGGTTGTTGCGAGTATAAGGTTGTATTCAAAAGGCATAAAAGAATTTGAAAAGAGCTATGAAGAAATGTTTAGAGAACTACTTGAGTCTCAAGATAAAAAAACAAGAAATCTACTTATAAAAATATCCCCACTTACCGAAGCATCTCCTTCAATTTTAAAAGGTTATCTTACTGATGAAGAAATTGATATTTTGATGAAACTCCCTGATAAAGGAGCGTTTTGTTATCGGACAAAACATGGCTTTCGGTTGCAAAACCTCTTCAGGGATTTTCTTCTCACTGAGTTTGAGAAACTTCCAGATAAGGAAAAGTATCTCAAAAAACTTGGAAAACATTTTGAAGGACATGATGCTGTACATAGTCTTGTGTTTTATTTAAAGGCAAGGGATTTTGAATCGGCTGCAAAT
>CAYXJW010000078.1:0-21715 GCA_964465465.1 uncultured Caldisericales bacterium | reverse complement strand
CTTTCTTCTTTTGTCATTCCGTTTATAATTGCCTCTGTTTTTTTAAGCATTTCTTCGTCGTTGAACGCTGAAAAGTTCATTCCCGGCATTACGGGTAGAGAAGATAAAATTGCAGAAAACCCACCCATTTTTTTGATGCCTTCAAGTTCTCTTTTGAAATCGTTGAGATCAAAACTGTCTGTTTGTATTTTTTTTAAGAGTTCTTTACTCTCTTCTTCGGAGATTGCGTTTGCCGCTTTTTCTGCAAGCGATGCAATGTCTCCTCTTCCTACGATTCTTGATATAACTCGATCCGGGTGGAATTCTTCAAGATCTTCAATTTTTTCACCGGTTCCAACAAATTTTATTGGTTTGCCTGTGATATATCTGAAAGATATGATACTTCCACCTTTTGCGCTGCTGTCAAATTTCGTGAAAATTCCGCCGGTAAGTGGAACTGCCTCATCAAACCCTTTTGCAACTTTCAATGCACCTTGCCCTATTGTGCTGTCAGATACAAAAAGGATCTCGCCAGGGGCAAAAGTTTCATTCACCATTTTGAGTTCATACATCATTTCTGGATCAATTTCTTTCCTTCCTGCCGTATCAATTATTCCGGCGTCAAATCCGTTAACTTCCATATAATTTAAAGCCCTTTTTAATGTATTTGTTGGGCTTGTGAGTTCATCTTCAAATGCGTACAGTGAATTTGATTTTGCGAGTGATAGGAGTTGCTCTCTTGCTGCCGGGCGTTTAAAATCAAAAGGAATGAGAAGCGCTTTTTTGCCTTTGTTTTTAAGGTAATAGGCAAGTTTTGCAGCGGTGGTTGTTTTACCGTTTCCCTGCAATCCAACAAGCATTATCAGAGCAGGCTTTTTGTTGAGTATTAGCGAACTGGTTTCTCCGAGAATTGAAACGAGTTCTCTGTACAGAATTGTGATTATCTGTTCAGCAGGCGTTAAACTCTCTATCACCTTTTCGGCGCGTGCCTCTTCTTCAACTTTCTTGATTACTTCTTTTACAATTTTGTAGTTTACATCTGCTTCAAGCAGGGCAACTCTGATTTCTCTTAAACCGTCTTTTATGTCTTTTTCCGTTAACCTGCCCTTGCTTCTGAATATTTTAAAAGCCCTTTGCAGGTTGTTTTTTAAACTGTCAAATATAAGGCATCACCTCTTTAATTGTTCTTTTTAAGAATGCTTACGCTTTTTCTGAGTTGTTCCACTTCGCTCTTCAACGATGGGCACTCTTTTTCAATTTTTTCTGCTATTTTCTCAATAATTTTGATCTGCTTTTCCCGTTTGTTTCTTTTTCTCAAAAACTTTACGCTTTCTTCACACGATTCCATTCTCGTGAGAGCGCGCTTTATATGATCGTGAACGGCTTGTCTCGAAATATTAAACTTTCTTGCCACTGCAGAACCAGTAATTCCCGGTTTGATATACATTTTTAAAATGGCTTTTTCCTTATCAGTGAGAAGTCCAGGATAAACTTCCATAAGCCCCTGAATTCTCAACTTTTTGATTATTTTTCTCTCTTTCGGTGTCAAGTTCTTTTACCTCCTTCGCGGAAACGGTTAAACTTTACATTAGTATATTCAGATATTTGTTTGTGTCAAAAATTTCCATATCTTCAAGTTCTTCACCGCTACCAAGGAATTTTATCGGAATACCGTATTTTTCAACTATTGGCACAACAATTCCTCCTGCTGAACTTCCATCAACCTTTGTTAGCACTATCCCGGTTATCTTCACCGCATTTGAAAAAGTTTCGATCTGTGCAAGGCCATTTTGCCCTGTGTAGGCATCAAGAACAAGTAAAACCTCGTCTGGTTTTCTACCAATGCGTTTTTCTATCACTCGTTCAATTTTTGAAAGTTCGTTCATCAAATTTTTCTTTGTTTCCACTCTTCCTGCGCTGTCGATAAGCACCACATCTATGTTTTTACTTAAAGCGCTGCTCAATCCGTCGTAAACAACTGAGGCAGGATCGCTTCCTTCTCCCTGTTTTACGATGGGAACATTTAACTTTTCTGCCCATTTTGTAAGTTGCTCTGATGCGGCAGCGCGGAACGTATCGCCTGCAACAAGCATTACGGTTTTTCCCTGTTTTTTCAGTATGTACGCAATTTTTGCAATGCTCGTTGTTTTTCCGGAGCCGTTCGTACCTACAAATAGAAAAACTGAGGGTTTATTTTTAAGGTTCAGCGAATTTTCCTTTTCTGATAACACAGAGATGATCTTTTCTTTTAAATACTCTTCAATGTTTTTTACTCTTTTGTTTTTTACTTCTTCAATAAAATTCTCTGTGAATTTCACTCCAAAATTGTTTTCTATGAGAAATTCCTCTATATCTTCAATTTCGTTTTTACTCTGTTTTTTTAGAATTTGCTTCAGCTTTCCGAATAAACTCACTCTTCAATGCCTCCTTTGCAGCGTTTTCTTCTGCATCTTTTTTAGAGCCGCCTTCTCCACTTCCAATTGTTTCGCCTTTCACCTTTACTTCAGCAACAAACCGTTTGTTTGCAGGGCTTCCAGACTCTGAAACAATTCTGTATGATGGTACATCGTGGAATTCTCTCTGGACAATCTCCTGAAGTTTTGTTTTGTAGTCGGTTGTTTCAATGTTTCTTACTTTTTCGAGTTCTTCTTTAAAAATTGTCCACACGAAACATTCCGCTTTTTTAAATCCGTATGCGAGAAAGACAGCCGCAACAACGGATTCAAGGGCGTCTGCAAGGAGTGCTTTTTTATACTTACCGCCGTTTTTTTCTTCCCCTTTTCCAAAGAGCAGGGCATCGCCAAGTTCAAGTTGTATTGCTTTTTCTGAAAGCCCTTTCTCACTTACTATATAAGCACGTTTTTTGCTTAATTCACCTTCCGGGAGTTTTGGATAATGCTCAAATAGATAGTGCGTTATGGCAAGCGAAATTACGGAGTCTCCAAGAAATTCAAGTCGTTCGTTTGAACGGTATTCAGGAAACTCACCGCTAAAAGAGGAATGTGTTATTGCAATTGTAAAAAGTTTCCTGTGTTTTCTATCAATTTTTCTGCCTAAAATAGATTCAAGTTTTTCAAGTTTTTCGTTAATCTTCGCCTTTAAAACTTTCATTGTCCAGTTGTTTTATCGTTTTTGCTATTATTTCCTGCGATGCCATTTTATGGCACATTTTTATGGCATTTTTTATTGCTCTGTGGGAAGATCTACCGTGCGCTATTATTGATATACCGTTTACTCCAAGGAGGGGTGATCCGCCAAATGTTTCATAATCAAACTGCTTGAACAGGTTCTTTAAACTGTTTTTCATAATGAGTGCGCCCACTGCTGCAAGTTTGCTTTTCTTAATTTCTTCCCTGAACACTTCCATAATTCGTTCAGCAGTGCCTTCAATGGATTTTAATGCCACATTTCCCGTGAATCCATCGGTTACTATAACGTCCGTTTTTCCAGACAAGATTTCGTTTCCTTCCACATTTCCTGCAAAGTTTTCAAAAGCCTTTTCCATAAGTGCGTATGTTTTTTGTGCAAGTTTTGAACCCTTTTCCTTCTCTGCGCCTATGTTTAAAAGCCCAATTGTTACTTCTCTTTCAAGGATATTTTCAAGATACACTTTCCCGAGAAGTCCAAATTGAAGGAGTTCCCTTTCTGTGCAATCTGCATTTGCACCGCCATCTATGAGTATTCCCATTGAGTTTGGATACGGAAGTGGCACGGCAATTGCAGGCCGAATAATCCCCTTTATTCTACCAAGCACAAACAGAGATATAGCCATTTGCGCCCCTGTGTTTCCTGCGCTTACAATTCCTACGGCATCACCGTTTTTTACAAGTTCCACTGCTTTGTAAAGTGATGAATCCTTTTTCATAAGCAGAGCATCTTTTGGGTGATCGTGCATTGTGATTACTTGAGTTGTAGGGTATATCGTAATTCTATCTGCAACCTCGTTGGGATACGCTGAAAGGGTTTCTCTGAGTTTGTCTTCGTCTCCGGTTACAATTATGAAAAGGTCTTTTAATTCGTTGAGTGCCTCAATTGCGCCTTTTATAATTTCACGGGGGGCATAGTCACCCCCCATTCCATCAAGAGCAATTCGCATTTATGCAGCTTTCTCTTTCTTTTTCTTTTCAACCGCAATCACCTGTCTGCCATTGTAATATCCACAGTACGGGCAAACATGATGCGGAAGAATGAGGTTGTGACAGTGAGGGCACTCAACTAACGTAGGTGGTGTTTTTTTCTCTTTCCACTGCCTCATTCCCTTTTTACTCTTCGTTGTTTTCTTTTTCGGATTTGCCATTTTTTATCAACTCCTCTCTGCTGTTAAACAATGTATTATACAGAATTATTTTTTTAACACAATGTTAAGCAACCTGTCTTTTACGAAAATAATCTTTTTTATCTCTTTACCGTTTATAAATTTTTTAATTTTTTCATTGTTCAATGCATATTCTTTTACTGCATCTTCAGAAACGCCTTTTGGAAATTTTTTCTTATCACGCACTTTTCCGTTCACTTCAATCACGATTTCAGTTTCTTGTTCTTTGTAAAGCCCTCTCTGTTTGGGCCACTCGGCAAGATGAACACTTTCTTTATGCCCTGCCATTTCCCAGAGTTCATCTGCAACGTGTGGTGTTGCCGGAGCAATCATCTTTATGAAATTTTCAACTGCATCTCTGAATGCTTCTGTGTAAATCAGTTCAGGCTCTTCATTTCTGACTTTGACAAGATAATTGAGCCATTCCATAAAACTGCTCAACATCGTATTGAACTTGTAATTTTCGATCTGGTATGTAATCTTACCAATCCATTTATCCGTTTCTGCAAGAATCTCTTTTTCTTTCTCACTCTTTGTTTTTTTGTTGCTCTCTAAAACCTCGGTGAATAGATTCCAGAATCTGTTTATGAACCTGTGAACTCCGTTTATTCCTTCTGTGCTCCATGCCGCATCAGAGTCGAAAGGACCTATAAATAAAATGTATGCGCGAAGCGTATCCGTTCCGTATTGTTTGATAACATCGTCTGGATTAATCACATTCCCACGTGATTTGCTCATTTTTTGATGATCAGATCCAAGAATCATTCCCTGGTTGAGAAGTTTTTTGAACGGCTCTTTAAAACCTATGAGTCCTGCATCGTACATTACTTTTGTGTAGAATCTTGAATATAAAAGATGCATTACGGCATGTTCTGCACCGCCTATGTAGAGATCCACTGGAAGCCAGTAATCAACTTTTTTTCTGTCAAAGGGCGCCCTGTCGTTGTTTGGATCTGCATATCTCAGAAAATACCAGGAAGAGCAGGCAAAACCGTCTTGAGTGTCTGTTTCCCTTTTTGCAGGTTGTCCACATATTGGACATTCAGTATTTACAAAATCTGGATCGTTTGCAAGTGGAGATTCCCCTGTTTCCCTCGGAGAGAAATCCACTTCGTCAGGTAAGAGTACGGGAAGATCTTTCTCTGGAACCGGCACAGCTCCGTGTGTTGGACAGTGAATTATTGGAATAGGCGCACCCCAGTATCTCTGCCTTGAAATGATCCAATCTCTTATATGATATCTTACAACTCCTCGCCCTATTCCTTTCTTCTCGATGGATTCCACAAGTTTTTCTCTTGCTTCTGCACTTTTAAGTCCACTGAATTCTCCGGAATTTATCAAAATTCCGTCTTCTGTGTATGCCTCTTTGAGTTCTGTTTCTTTTCCGTCAGGACTTATCACCTGTTTAATTGGTATTCCGTGCTTTTTTGCAAATACGAAATCGCGTGAATCGTGCGCAGGAACACCCATAACTGCACCAGTACCATAAGAGTATATTACGTAGTCTCCAACGTATACTGGAACTTTTTCACCTGTGAGCGGATTTATCGCATAACTACCTGTGAAAATACCCGTTTTTTCCTTTTCTGTTGAGAGTCTGTCAATATCACGTTTTCTTTTTGCTTCTTCAATGTATTTCTCTACTTTTTCTCTGTTTCCATCAGTTGTTAATTCTTTTACAAGTGGATGTTCAGGTGCAAGAACGAGGAACGTTACACCAAAGATCGTGTCTATTCTTGTTGTAAAAACTGGAACTTTGTGCTCTTTTCCTTCTGTGTCGATTGCAATGAAATCGATTTCTGCCCCTTTACTTTTTCCAATCCAATTTCTCTGCATTGATTTTATTCTTTCAGGCCAATCAATTTCGTTTAAATCTTCTAAAAGCCTGTCAGCGTATGCGGTGATTTTAAAGAACCACTCTCTTAACTCTTTTTTTACCACTGGTGTTCCACATCGCCAGCATTTCCCATCGATCACCTGCTCATTTGCAAGGATTGTTTTGCAGTGTGGACACCACCATTCGCTACTGACACCTTCATATGCAAGCCCGCGTTTAAACAGTAATTCAAAAAACCATTCTGTCCATTTATAATACTTCGGATCTGATGTGTTAATTTCCCTTGACCAGTCGTAGGAAAGCCCAAGGGCTTTCAACTGCCTTCGGAACGTGTTGATGTTTCTCTCCGTGCTTACTTTTGGGGGAATTCCTTTTTCTATTGCGTAGTTCTCTGCAGGAAGGCCAAATGCATCGTATCCTATTGGATGAAGCACATTGAAACCTTTCATTCGCTTATATCTTGCAATAACATCTGCTGGAATGTAATTTCTGCAATGTCCCACATGCAAGCCGGAGCCCGAAGGATAAGGGAACATCACAAGAATATAAAACTTGGGCTTGTCCGAGAAATCCTCGGCTCTGTAAAAGTTATGTTCTTCCCAATATTTTTGCCATTTATTCTGAATTTCGGTAAAGTTATATTTTTTCATATCGAGCCCCTTAAATAAAAATTTGGTGGAGCTAAGGGGATTCGAACCCCTGACCTCCTCCACGCCAAGGAGGCGCTCTCCCAGCTGAGCTATAGCCCCACTCTCCACAATATACAGTTTTCGAAAAAGTTGTCAAGTGGTGGACGGTTTATTTCATAGAACCGTCTGGCATAAGATTTGCAGGAGGCATTTCGCCTTTGTCTTTGATTTTTTTCCGTGCGCAACTTTCAAAATCTCCTTTGCAGTATTTTTTTATCACTTCCTCCCTTTTTTCTTCAGAAAGTGTTGGAAGCAGAGGGCATTTTTCAAACATTGGACATATTTTTTCCATTTTAAACCTCCTCGTTTTTTATTTATGATACGACATTTGCCGGGTTGTAGCAAATGTTTTATTGAAACAAAAGAAAAAATTTGCTAAAATATAACTGTAAAAGTATTATTTGGGAGGGAAAATGGCAAGAGTAATAGTTACTTTACACGGAGAAATTTCGGAGAAAGCAGGAACAAACCGTGTTTACCTTGAAGGGGATACGGTAGGTGATATTTTTGAAAAGTTAAAGAAAAAGTTACCTTTTTTAGAAGAAGATTTAAAATACAACAGAGTGATCTGTCTTGTTAACGGAAGAAATATAGAAACACTAAAAAAAGAGGATACGAAACTTGAAGATTTTGACATGCTTGGAATCACTTTGAAGGGTGGAGGATTTATTGATTTCTTTCCACCTGACGGTGGTGGATAGATTGCCTATGTTCGGTTTTTATGGTAGAATTTCGCCGTTATGAAAATAGACAGTCGGATTTTGGAGTTAAGCGAAGAAGTTGAAAAAGCCATTCAAAAAGAGTTCTTAAAAATAGAGCAAATCAGAGAAAAAAATTTTCTCAAAGTGCTTGACGCTTTTCAGAAGGCAAATATCAGTGATTTTCATTTTAGAGATACATCAGGCTACGGACTTGCAGATCCGGGAAGGGATAAACTTGAAGAGGTTTATAAGAATATTTTTCATACAGAACTTGCGCTTGTCCGTCCTCAAATTGTATCGGGTACGCATGCCATCGCAATTGCACTTTTTGGTTTGCTTCGCCCCGGTGAAACACTTTTGTATCTCACGGGGGAACCGTATGAAACGGGTGAGGCGATTATTGGCATTAGAAAAACAACAGGCTCGCTTGCAGAATACGGGATAAAATTTGATATAACAAATCTTTTTGAAAAAGTGGAAGAGGAAAAGATAAAAAAGGCTTCAGTAGGAGTAATTCAGCGTTCAGGTGGATATTCTTACAGAAAAGCCTTTACTATCTCTGAAATAGAGACGATGATTAAAAAAGCAAGAGAAGTAAATCCTGATATTGTGATTATGACGGATAATTGCTACGGTGAATTTGTTGAAGAGATGGAGCCCACTGATGTTGGCTCTGATGTTGTTGTTGGTTCACTTATTAAGAATATGGGTGGAGGAATTGCGCCAACGGGTGGATACATAGTGGGTAAGAAAAACGCCATTGAAAAAATAGAAGCGATGTTAACTGCGCCGGGCACCGGGCGAGAAATTGGGCCTATGTTAAACCTTACACGTTTGTTTTTGCAGGGTGTATTTTTTGCGCCGCTTGTTGTGTCAAATGCCTTAAAAGGTGCTGTGTTTGCTGCAAAACTGTTCAGTGAACTTGGTTATCCTGTGAAACCTGCTTTTAATGAAGTTAGAGGAGATATTGTTCAAGCAATTGAGTTAAAATCACCTGAAAAACTTGTAAAGTTTGCTCAGGCGGTGCAAAATGTTTCTCCTATTGACTACGATGCTGAGATTACTCCATCTCCACTTGCAGGGTACGGAAATGAAATTCTCATGGCTGCGGGAACATTTGTTCAGGGTTCTTCTATTGAACTTTCTGCTGATGCTCCAATGAAACCACCTTACGTTATTTATCTTCAAGGTGGAATTTATTATGAGCATTCGAAACTTGCATCAATGTATGCAGCAAGTCAAATTGGTACGCCCGAGGGGGATTGAACCCCTATCTGCGGCTCCGGAGGCCGCCGCTCTATCCATTGAGCTACGGGCGCATTCACCAAAGGTGATTATACATCTTCTCACTTTGTAATCAAGTTTTCTATTTTTCTCTGTATTCTGGTTCGCTTAAATTTGAATGTGGTTTAAAAGGTTATCCATCGTTTTCGTTTAAATACTCTTTGTTTTTAATTTTCCCATCTATCTTAAACGTTACGTTTATTGCATTTGTGGGACATATATTTATACAGGTGGTGCATAGGATACATTCAGTTGAAAGGATTCTTTTATTTTCATTCTTATAAGATAACAATTTTATGTTCATAGGACAGTTGATCTCACAAAGTTTACAATTAATGCATTTTGCTTTGTCGATTTCTATTTTTAGTAAAGAGAATCTTGAAGTTGCTTTCATTATAACTGCAACAGGGCATAAGTATTTGCAAAATGCCCTGTTGTCTTTCAAAATTGTGGCAAGTGTGATTCCGCTTGCATAGTAGAAAATGTTTCCAAATGTTAACCAGAGTAATGCGGTTTTTGGGTTGAGCAGAAATTTGCTTTTACCTAAAATAAACCAGAGCACTATTACAATTGAAATGGATACACAGAGATGAATATATTTTAGCATCTCTAATTTCTTTATTCTACGGTATTCAGGTTTTTTCCATGGAAGAAAGTCCAGAACCATTGCCGTCCAGCATCCCCAACTGCACCAACCTCTTCCGAAAATTAGTGGTCCTGCGATTTTAGCAACGAAATAGTGAATTGTGGCGCCACTAAAAAACCCTGCAAATAGGTATATGAGGAAACCTTCAATCTGCATATTTTCCGATTTTAAAAATCCTAAATATCCCAGCATATATATCCCTATGAGCAACTGAGCAATTCTTCTGCCTATAAGGATTTTGTCTTTCGGCATTGCAATACTCAGGAATATTCCCACTCCTAATGCAGTTCCTAAATACCCAAAGTTAAGGATATAAAACAAATTCTTTGTTCTAACATAGAGAAATAATGCAACTGCGTAAAATACAAATGCAAGCAGCAATGGAATTCTCAGCGATTTTTTGTTTATTCTCCATTGATTATGGGATAGTGTTTTTCTCATTGTTCTGTTTTGTTATCCTTTGTTAGTTCAGCAATTTTTTGATCTTCCCATTCCCTCCCTAAAAATTTTTCTTTTACGAATACGCGATACGCGTGAAACGCAATAGAAATTCCCCAAAATATGGTTACCCAGTAAAACCACAGTTTTCCTGGAGAGGTAAGCAGATTGATTGCAATCAGGAAAATATTTATTGCAATGTATGAAAATAGATGCTTGTAAAACTGTTTTAATTCTCTAACTCTTTTTATTGCTTCTTCTTTTTTCATTTTTTTGCCTCCTTGATTTTGTTTAATATCTTTTCCATTTCATCGAGGTAAGAGAGGAATTTCTCTCTTCCCTCGTCTGTTAAGTAATACTGTGTATTTGGCTTCTTCCCTCGAAATTTCTTTACAACTTTAATGATGTTTTCCCTTTCGAGTTTTGCAATGTGAGAGGATAAGTTACCGTCTGTAAGCCCGGTACGGTTTTTCAGAGAGGTGAAGTCAATCCCTTCTTCCGTTGCAATTGCTGTGAGAATTTTTATTCTGGCAGGAGAGCCAAAAACCTTTTCATCCATTTATTTTTTACTCCTTGCAAGTTCTATTATTGAAGGAATTATGAGGGAGAACCCAAGAAAAATGCCCGATATGAGGTATTCAGCATGCGGAAAAGCGCCTGCAAGTGGAATTCCAGCGAGTATAACAATGCCACTGAGCAAAAATGACTTCAGTGAAAAGTATTTTCCTATCGTAAATAGAATGAATGCATAGGATATAATCCATACTGCGTATCCTTTTTCTATTGGAATGGGATTTAATCGCTGTGGCAGGATTTGGATAAATGTTGCAACGAGCAAAGCAAAGAGCGTTATAGCACCTGCAAATTCATGGAACGCTATTTTGACTTTTCCTTTACCACCTGCTGTGTGTATTTTTGAAATTACGGGAATTACAGTGGAGACCACAATAAGCACACTGAGTAATACCCAGGGTATCCAGAATAAACTTACGAGATTTTTCCAGACAAGTGTTTGGAAAATCGCATACGCAACAAAAACTGAAACTCCAACTCCAAGAAAAGTTTGCCAGAGAATGTCCATGTACGGTGATGTTTTTTTTAGCATTTCTTTTACCGCTTTTATACTTTCCAGCGCTTCTTCTAATTCTTTTCCTTCCATTTTGCACCTCCATTTTGCAAATTACTTTGTTTTACAAAGTATATTCAAACAAAAATTTTTGTCAAGTGTTAGTGCCAAATTATATATGATGCTATGAATGGCTTTTAACAAAATTTTGTGGTATAATTCAAAATATGAAGAAATTAATAATTGGTTTGATTGTTGTGGTTGCTTTGCTATCTTTTGGTTGCGGGAGTGCTGGCAATAAGACAGGTGGCGAGAAGATAAAAGTTGCTGCAACAATTTTTCCAATATACGATTTTGTAAAAAATATCGGTGGAGATTTTGTTGAGCCTGTATTAATTGTTCCGCCGGGATCAAGTCCGCATACATTTTCGCCGTCGTTCTCTGATGTAAAAGAAATTGAGGGAGCAAAAGTAGTTTTTTACAATGATTTTGGGCTTGATGATTGGGTGTTGAAACTTTCAAGAAGTGCAGGTGTACCACTTTCCGTAAATGTTAGCGATGAATTGAAAGGTGTGGTGAAATCACACAACGGAAATCCACATTTATGGCTTAATCCAGATTATGCAATTTTGCAGTGTGAAGTAATTGAAAAAACACTTGCTAAAATTGATCCAGACCACGAAGCGGTTTACAGAAAAAACTTTGAAACTTATAAAGAGGAAATAGAAAAAACTGCAAAACTCCTCAAAGGCAAAGTGGACCTGCTTAACAACAAAAAGTTTATTGCTTTTCACCCTGCATATACGTATTTTGCAGAGTTTTTTGGATTAGATGAGGTTGGAGTAATAGAAAAGACACCGGGGGAAAAGCCTGCACCTAAAGATCTTGCAAAAATAGAAAGCATTATAAAGTCAGAGAATATTAAAGCAATTTTCAGTGAACCGCAAATAGCCTCTTCATTCTTGAACACGATTTCTGCAGACACCAGAGTAAAGATACTCGTTCTTGATCCGCTTGGAGGAACTGATGGGAGAAAAAGTTATACAGACCTTCTAAAGTTTGATATTGAACAAATTATAAAGGGGTTGGAATGAGTGAAGAGATTTTGCGTGCAGATCACATAACTGTTAAATACGGAAACACACTTGCCCTTTACGATGTGAGTTTTTCCCTTGAAAAGGGTGCGTTTGCTATTATCATTGGGCCCAATGGAGCAGGGAAATCCACCTTAATAAAGGCAATTTTGAACCTTGTTCCATTTGAAGGAGAAGTTAAAATTTTTGGAAAACCGTTTGACAAACTCTCCCGTGCAGAACATTTAAAGATTGGATACGTTCCGCAGAGAGTGCATTTTTCAAAAAATCTTCCGCTTACCGTTGGAGAAATGCTTGCACTTTCCATAGCGAAAACGCCGCTCTCTCAGAGCGAAAAGAAGAGAAGGATAGAAACGTTTTTGAAGATGGCGCACCTTGAAAGTTTTAAAGATAGAATGATAGGGAGTTTATCGGGTGGACAGATGCAACGTGTACTGATTGTGCGTGCGCTAACGTTTCTTCCTGAAATCATCTTTATGGATGAACCACTCGCAGGAATAGATATTGCAGGTGAAAAAACATTCTATGAATTTATGGATACCATTCATCAACAGTTTGGAATTACGATTATCCTTGTTTCACATGACGTAACTGCGTTGGACAAATTTGCAGATGTTGTGCTCTGTCTTAACAAGAGACTCGTTTGCTATGGAAAGCCAAAAGAAGTGCTTAGAGAGGAAACCTTCCACACGTTGTATGGGCATGATGCAGGGATTTTTAAACATAAGCCATGCCCGGAAGGTGGCCCGTGTGAACTGTACAAGGAACAGGAGGTAAAGTGATGCCGGGCTTTCTTGTTAGAGCACTTGTTGCTGGTGTTGTTTCGGCAATTCTCTGTGCATTTGTTGGTGTTTTTGTTGTAACAAGGAAAATGGCATTTTATGCAAATGCTATTGCACACTCGTCGCTGGCTGGTGTTGCAATCGGGTATCTTGCAAATCAAAGCCCGTTTGAGAGTGCTTTGCTATTTGGTGTTTTCGTTGGGATTGGCATTGGATACCTTTACAGAAAATCAGTTCTTTTCATTGACACGATAATTGGTATATTTCTTCCTTCATCAATGGCGCTCGGCGTGATTCTTATAGGTTTTGTGAGGGGATACAAGCCTGATTTGTTGAGTTATTTATTTGGTGATATTCTTGCTGTTTCTTTAAAAGATCTATATATGATAGTTGGTTTAAGTGTAGTTTCATTTCTGTTTTTCGGATTTTTATTCTATGAAATTACGATGATTTCTTTTGACGAAGACTGGGCGAAGGTGAAGGGTGTACAGGTAAACCTCATTGATTATTTGTTTTTTGCAATTCTTTCATTGATTATTGTTGCAAGCACAAAAACTGTGGGAATAATCCTTGTTTCTGCGCTAATTGTCATTCCGCCTGCATCTTCTATGAATGTTGCAAGGAGTTTTAAGGAAACAATTATATATTCCGTTGCTTTTGGTGTTGCAAGTGCCATTTTGGGGATCTGGGCTTCGTATGTGTTGAATATCTCCACTGGACCTGCAATTGTTTTAACAGCAACCGGGATTTTTTTAATTACTTTAATTGTAAGGAGGAAAAGATGAAAATTTCAACGGTTATTTCAGGTGGAATTGAAAAACCAGTTGTAATTGAGGAAGGAAAGGCTATTGATGTTCAACTTGTTTCTGATGTTTTGAGCGATCTTGAAAAGGCAGATTATCCTGTTGTTTACAGTATTAGTGAACTTATATCGCAGTGGAGTGATGTTCCCTTTATGCTCAAAAGGGCGAAAAAGATTTTTGGAGGAAATTTTTACAACATTTTTTCCGTGAAAAAGCCGAAATTTGGCGTTCCTATTTCAAGGGAGAGTAAAATTATCTGTCTTGGAAAAAATTATGCAGAGCATGCAAAGGAAACGGGTGCTGATATTCCAGAAGAGCCGATTTTGTTTGGGAAGTTTTCGGATTGTGCTGTTCCAGATAAATTTCCAGTAAAATATCCAGAGTATGCCACTCGAATAGATCCTGAACCTGAACTTGCCGTTGTGATAGGTGAAAAGTGCAGCAACGTTTCTGTTAAGAAGGCATTAGATTGTGTATTTGGTTATACGATTGCAAACGACATTACCGAAAGAAATCTGGAGTATACAGATATGAAAGCGGGGCATCCATGGTTCCGCTCAAAGAATTTTGATGGTTCTATGCCAATTGGTCCTTATATTGTAACAAAAGACGAGATAAAGGATCCACACAATCTTACAATAGAACTGTATGTAAATGGGAAATTGCGGCAGAAAGGGAACACAAAAGATATGATATTTAAGATAAATTTCCTGGTGAGTTATATAAGTAAATATCTTACTTTGTATCCAGGAGACATTATTTCAACAGGCACGATTTCTGGAATTGCACCTGTTGAAAAAGGTGATATGATTACATGTAAAATAAGCAAAATAGGTAGTCTTGAAAATAAAATAATATAACGAAGGGGGTGATAAAATGGCTGGAAACCTTTATGAAGAACATCTTAACGATGAAGCGATGGATCTGCACAGAGCAATTTCTTCTCTAATTGAAGAACTTGAAGCAGTTGACTATTACAATCAGAGGGCGCAGATTACAAAAGATGAAGAACTCAGGAAGATAATGGAGCATAACCGTGACGAGGAGAAAGAACACGCAGCGATGCTGATAGAATATTTGAGAAGAAAGGATCTTACGTTTGAAAAAGAGTTAAAGGAGTTTTTGTTCACTGAAGGAAGTCTTACGGAACTTGAAGAAGGCTAAATGTTAAGGGCGTCTTTGAAGACGCCCTTTTAATTAGATATTTATAAAGCGCCTTCCATTGCAAGCATCAGTATGATTTCCATTCCCTTAATTGCCGTTTCAGGTGAGATGGAAGGTGTGTTTGGTTTTTTAACAACCTGTTCGGAAAGGCATGGGATATGAAAAAAACCAGCCTTTGTGCGTAAGTTTTCTTTTTTAATTTTGTAAAGTATACCGTAAAATAGGTTATTGCATACATAAGTCCCTGCTGAATTGGAAATGGAAATAGGAATTCTTTCTTTTTCAAATGCTTGTTTAACAGATCTTATGTCGATCTTTGAAAAGTATCCGTCTGCACCGTCTGGAAATATTGGGACTCCCTCGAATATTTGTCTTTTGTTGTCTGGCATTGATGAATCTTTTAAGTTGATTGCAATTCTTTCAACGGATATCGAAGGCCTACCACAACTTGCACCTGTCATCAAAATGTAATTGTAATAATTCTGTTCCATTTTTTCATACACGATTTTGTAGCATTCATCGAATACTACAGGAAGTACTATTTTATCGACTCCCTGAAAATCCCTCAATGCTTTTATCGTTTTCTCTGAGGAGTTTTCTTCTCTTCCTCCAAAAGGTTCAAAGGCCGTGATGAGAATTCTCATCTAAATAGCACCCCCACATATTTTACTACTACGGTAGATGCCTTTGGTCTAACTGCTTTTTCTGTAATAAAACTTGCTTTTTCTCGGAGTTCTTCTTCTTTTTCTTTTAATTTTTCTTCCATTTCTTCTTTTAGATCGTTAAGTTTTTGCTGTGCTTTTTCTAAATCTTCTTTTGCTTTGTCAATTTTTAATTGTGCACGTTTCCTTCTTGTTGTTGTTCTGGCTGCTCTACTGATGCTTCCTTTTATACTTCGTCCCATAAGTGCGGAAAGCACACCAGCCCCAATATCTATTCCTGTTTGCTGTGTAATTGCCCTGAGTGATGCCTCTGCGTCTTCAAGACGATTCTTTGCGGTTTGTATTTTGTTCTCTGCTCTCTCAATTTTTGTCTCGTATTTTTCCTTTATCCTGTCAAGTTCTGTTTCAACAACTTCCTTTAAGCGTTCATTGAGCCTATTTACAAAATCTTCTTTACTTTCTCCATTTTTACTGTATTCTTTAAAAAATGGACTATAAAAGAGTTTTATTTCGCTGCTCTTAACGTATCGCTTAAATGTATTTTTAAATTTTGTGTAAGATTGTTTTTTAAGCAGGTAATCTGGAATATCTCCAAATGTGGCGTTTTGAGGATGTGATGAATCTGCAACTGGTGGTTTATCAAGTTCTTCAATGGAATTTTCTATGTCGAGAATGTTATTGCCTGCTTTTGCCGTGAGTCTGAATGTTTTTTCGAGGTAAAGATTTGCTTTGTCGTTCTGGTATAGAGATTCAACTTCACCATAAATGTATGGAATATACGGGCCTTCTCCATGATTTTTTTCAAAAAGTACAGGCACACCTTCGGGAAAATCTGGTAAATACTGCTTTTTGCTTTCCTTTTTTACTAAAGGCTCTTCTTTAACTGCTTCTGATTTTTTGCTTGCCATAAGTTTTTCTATTTGGAGTTTTGTAAGCGGACCTCGTAAATAGTTCATAGCCCATCGCGAGTTCACGAGTACGGGTGCGTCGGAATGGACATCGTGTAAAAGGAAAACCCTTGGTTTAAGTGTTCCAAGTATTTTGTCGAAGTATTTTCTGTCAAGAGCTATGCCGTTTTCCTGTAGAGTGCCCTCTAATCCAGATAAAACTCTGTCTTTGTCGTTTTCCTGTTGAAGTTTTCCTATGAGCCATGTACCTGCATTTGTAAGTCCTTTGTAATCAATGTCAACAGGGTTTTGTGTTGCAAGTATTATGGAAACACCAAATGCTCTTGCTTGTTTCATAAGGGTGAGAAGCGCATGCTTTGATGGAGGATCTTTTGGGTATGGAGGAAAGTAGCCAAATATTTCATCAAAATAGAGAATTACCTGCGGAGTGTCAGTTCCTGGCTGCATTCTCATCCAGGAGAGAAGTTCCTGCAAGAATAGAGTTACAAAAAACATTCTTTCGCTTTCTGAGAGGTGTGCAATATAAAAGATTGAAACTCCCGGCTTTTCCCCGCTTTTGATGAAATAATCTATGTTAAGTGGTGCTCCGCTCATCCAGGTTTGGAAAGAAGGGGAAGCAATGAGCGAGTTTATCTGCATTGCAAGTTCCAGTCTATCTTTTTTTGGAAAAAACGAATCCACAGGAAACACACCCAATTTTTTAAACGGAGGTTTTTGAATTCTCATAATGAGGTCTTCAATTGATATATCTTCTCCCTTTTGCCATGCATTACTTATAATTGTTGATATTAAAATATGTTCCCTGCTCTTTATTGGATCTGCGTGAATCCCGATAAGCCCTAAAATTGCCGTTGTGATGCCTTTTACCTTTTCTCCAACTTCCTCTTCGTCAAGGTTCCCTTCCGGTTTTTTGAATCCTTGCAATACGCTTACTGGAATGCCGCTTGTTGAACCAGGAGTAAATATTCTATAATCCGCTGCATTTTTCAGTTTTTGTAATCTGTTCGGGCCTATGTCCCAACTTGCAAGTCCCTTGCGCCATTTTTCAGCAACATTTTCTGCGTACATATCCACACTCATTCCTTTTCTTTCTGCTTCATCTTTGTCAATCCAGGGCTTAAATTCTTCTGCACTCAAAGATGGAAAGGTGAGCAATAAATTTGTTAAATCTCCTTTTGGGTCAATTGCAAGTACAGGTATCCCGTCAAGGATTGCCTCTTCAAGCGTTACAATAGCCATTCCTGTTTTTCCAGAGCCGGTCATTCCCACAATCACTTCATGTGTGGATAGATCCTTTGTTTTGTAGAAATATTTCTCTTTTAGTTGTCCAGTTTTTGGGTCAACTATTTTCCCTATGTAAAGGTCTTTTTTCGTATCCATGCTGCACTCCTTTTTATTATTAATTTCTTTTATTATATTCAATCAATTGCAAATGCAAAAAGAAAATTCTAATTCTTAAAATAATTCGATAAATTTAGCTCGGTGAAAATATGTATTATTCAGTGATTTGGAGATTTTAACGATTTTATTTATCATGAATGAACGCAGTTTATAGCAAAAAGGAAGGAGAGTGTATGCCTATAAGGAATAATTTTCGAGTGCAAAAATACATTTATTATACAATTTTACTACTAATAGTTTTTATTGTTATTATTTCTATCGTGTATAGTGCGTTTTTTAGTGTGGGAAGTGGTTTTTTGAAAGCTGATGAACACACAATTGATTCACCCGCTTTTGCTTATGTAGAAAAAGTATATGTAAGCCCTGGAGATTCTGTTTACAAAGGAGAAGATGTTGTGCGTCTTAAAAATGTTGAAAACTCCTCCTATGTTTATGTAAAATCCGATTCTTCAGGTATGATTACTGATAAATTTGTAAATGCTGGGGAAATTGTGACTCGTGGGGAGAGAATGCTTGCACTTGAAAAGGAAGATTATTATTTATTAACCTTTTTCAAGGAAAGTGATCTAAAATATTTACTAAAAGGTTTTCAAGTGAAAATTGTCTTCAAAGATGGGGGAGAGTTTCAGGGGTACATTGAAAAAATACTACCAATTGTATATCCTGTAAACAAGCCGGACAAATATTACGAATCTGATAGAAGGTTTGTTTCTGTTATTGTTAAAATTCCAAACTTTCACAGAGGGAATCTACCCTATAATGCTTATGCGAAAGTTTACGTAAATAAAGTAGAGGTGTTTTTATGGAAAAGAAAAAACCATTAAATTCGCTATTGCTTTCTGAAACAGCAGATATTCCTTCCAGTGTTTCTGAATGCATAAATAAAACTGATGTGCATTTTTACCTTACGAATTATACTGATAGAGTTGATTTACCTAAGGATGTTGATCTAATAGTTGTTTTTGGAGAAGATGATCTTGTTAAACCTCTTCACTCCTTGAGGCTGAAACTTCAGGAACCACTTATTCCTGTCGTGTGGTTTCACAGAAAGGAAAACAAAGTTATTCGAGAAGTTGCCGATTTTTCAGTATGCGTTGAAAAAGAACATCCTGATCCAGAGGTAATTTTAAATGGTGCAAAGAAAATACTTAGAATATTAAGAGTTTTCCAACCTCTTGATAAATATCAAACTCCGCTTGCGATTGATAAGGTGAGAGTCCTTAGATATATGGTTTCAAGAGAAAAGGAAACTCTAACTCCTTTTCCAGCGGAACACTTTAAATACGGTTTTGACTATCCTTCTGTTCTTACTGTAATTGAATCAGAACCCTTTGAGCTTCTGCCTAAAATGGCTGTTGACGAACTTTTGGATAGGAATTTTTATGACACAGTAAATCTTTGTCCAAATTGCAAGTCCTCGCATATTAATTTGAAAGAAGTGTGTCCTGAATGCAAATCTTCTAATCTTCGTGTTGAAGATTACATACATCATTTTAGATGTGGGTACCTTGCACCTGAAAGTGATTTTAGAGAGGAAGATACTGATAAACTTGTTTGTCCGAAGTGTGGTCGTGAGTTGCGGCACATAGGTGTTGATTATGATAAACCATCTCGGGCTTTTATCTGTAATGAATGTGGAAAGATTTTTGAAGATCCCGAAAAGGTGTTTTTTTGTTTTAACTGTGGAGAGACTTTCCGTACTGATGAGGTTAAAAAATTTACTGTTTGGAATTTTATAATTACCAGATATGGCAGAGATGTTGCATTTAGCGGGTCTCTCTCTAATGTGTATATGAGAAGTATTTTAGAAGGTGACTCAAGAATTTTGCCGTTCAGTATGTTTAAGATGATGCTTGAATTAGAAAGAAAAAGGAGTTTACGGTATGGTTCTAAATCGTGTTTGCTTGATCTGGATTTAAGTTCTGAGAAAATACCTCCTGCTGTGCTGTATGAAATGATAAGAGATGTGATGAATTTATTAAAACTAAATTTAAGAGAAACTGATATTATAACCGTTTCTAATGGCCATATTTTGATTCTTTTGTTTGGGACACCGTGTAAAGGAGTATCGTCTCTTATGGAAAGGATAAAGAAAAAACTCGGGATATTTACCGTTATAAAAAATGGAATTGCTGAGGTAAAGTTTACTTTTGCAGAGGTAAAATAGATGTTGTATTCTTTTTTATCGCATCTTTTGTTTTTTAAAGAAGAAGTTATTAGTTTTATTTTTGCAGGGAGTTTTAAACATTTTATTAACCTATTCTGGTTCTTTGTTATATTCGATCTTCCTCGTTATCTGTTGATAGATTTTTTTGCATTGATTCTCATGTTATTAAAGCCTGGAAAGAGAGATAGAGAACTCTTTATGCAGAAATTGATGAGAGAACAGCCCCTCGTATCTATTTTAATACCGGGGAGAAATGAAGGCGCCACTATTGAGAGGTGTGTGAGATCCCTTAGAGAGCAGACTTATAAGAATATTGAAGTTGTTGTGGTTGATGATGGCTCAGACGATGATATGGAAAAAGTTTGCAAGCGTCTTGTGAAGGAGGGGTACATAGATGTGTTTGTAAGAAATTCTGTAAGAGGGGGCAAAGCATCTGCTGCAAACCTTGCTTTTAGAAGAAGTAGTGGTAAATACATAATTCATATGGATGCAGATTCTTCACTTGATAGAGATGCAGTTATAAAAATTCTTTCCTATTTTTATGACAAGAAATATGGTGCTGTAGCTGGCAATGTAAAGGTTAGGGAGCCCTATGTAAATCTTGTGACTGCCTGTCAGGCAATAGAATATATAAAAACAATAAGTGTGGGTCGACTTGTTACATCTCATTTTGGAATATTGAGAATAGTCTCTGGTGCTTTTGGAGCGTTTCGGAGGGAAGTGCTCGAAGAAGTTGGAGGTTGGGATATAGGTCCTGGACTTGATGGAGATATTACGGTGAAAATTATGAAAACAAAAAGAAGGATAGTATTCGCTCCCGATTCGGTATGTTTAACAAATGTCCCTAAAAGTCTAACTGCCCTGATGAAGCAAAGGTTGAGATGGAATAGAAGTCTTATCCGAATGCGATTAAGAAAACACTTAGATATACCTTTCCCGGGCAACTATTTCAACATGTTTCTTGTGCTTTCATGGTTTGATAATATATTTTTTAATATGGTACTTGCTTTTAACTGGCTTTTTTACCACATTTATCTTATGGGACATTATTTTTCAAAAATTGGAGTGATATTAGCTGCTAATCTTGTTTTGTATGCTTTAAGTAATTATTTACAACTTTTGATTGGGTGGCTTATCTCTGAAAGGAAGTCTGAAGAAGCGGGACTCTTTTTATATGCCCCGCTGATGAGTATTTACGTAGGTTATTTTATACGGCCTATAAGAATAATCGCTTACCTTGAAGAACTTTTTTTAAAAGCTTCCTACAAGGATCCATGGAATCCTCGCAAGGTTTCAGATATTGCAAGAAGGGTTGGTATGTAATCATAAAATTTTACCTAAAAGGTCGAGGTGTTGCAGAATGAGTCGCGTTATTAAGAAGTGCTTTCTGACATATTCTGTTCCGTTTTCTCCGAGTTTTTTTGCAAGTTCAGGGTTGTTTAAAATTTCAATGATCTTTTTTGCAAATCCATCGTAATCGTATGGATCTAACAGGAAACCATTCCAACCATCTTTAATCTGAAGTGTAATCCCTCCAACTCTTGATGCAACTACTGGTGTTCCTTTCCAGAGTGCTTCTGTTACAGTGAGTCCAAATCCTTCTCTTGTGGATTTTTGAATGATTACAGATGAAACTCTTTGCAATACATTCACCAGCACATTGTTCTCGCTTGTTATTAGTATTATATCTCCGTTTTCTATTAGTTTTTTTGCTTTTTTCTTTACTTCTTCGTATATCTTATAACCTTCTGGATCGTCAGATGCCATACTTCCACATAG
>CAYXJW010000077.1:0-57199 GCA_964465465.1 uncultured Caldisericales bacterium | reverse complement strand
TGCTCTGAAATGCGTTGAAAAAATTTCTCGTTGTTTTACAATATGTCAGCAAATTGGATAAGGAAGGTGTGTATGGATATTTTTGAAAAAATTAAAAAATCGTTTAAAAACGGTGAGATGCACGAAGCAGAACAGGCAATAAAATACGGATACTATCCATTTTTTCTCCCACTTGAAGAAACGGAAGGAACAGAAGTTAAAATAAATGGAAGAAAGTTAATTATGCTTGGATCAAATAACTATCTTGGATTAAGCACACATCCAAAGGTTAAAGAGGCAGCAATAGAGGCAGTTAAAAAATATGGCACAAGCACAACAGGATCGAGGTTTATGAATGGAACTCTTGCGATTCACAGAGAACTTGAAGAGAAACTTGCGGATTTTTTAAACAAGGATGCTGCAATAGTGTTTTCCACAGGTTACCAGACGAATGTTGGAACGATCTCTGCAATTGTTGGAAGGAATGATTATGCCATTACTGATAAAGAAGACCATGCTTCTATTATAGATGGTGTAAAGATGTCGTTTGGGAAGATGCTAAGGTTTAACCACAACGATATGAAGAGCCTTGAAACAACCATCGAAAAGGTTCCAGAGGAATCAGGTTCTCTTATAGTTATCGATGGCATATATTCGATGGCTGGTGATATTTCTCCATTACCTGAAATTTTGAAAATTGCGAAAAAGCACGGTGCTCGTGTTATGGTTGACGATGCACATTCGATTGGAGTGTTAGGGAGAAACGGTCGTGGTACTGCAAATTATTTTAATGTAGAAGATGAAACAGATCTTATAATGGGAACTTTTAGCAAGTCTTTTGGGAGTCTTGGTGGATTTGTCGCAGGAAGTAAAGACACAATTTTTTATATAAAACATAATGCCCGCTCGTTCATATTTAGTGCGAGTATGTCGCCTGCGAATGTAGGAGCCGCGCTTGCTTCGCTTGAAATAATGAAAAATGAACCAGAGAGAATTGAACATCTCTGGAAAATTGCAAACAGAATGCGCAAGGGATTGAAATCGCTTGGGTTTGATGTGGGAACGAGCAACACGCCAATAATCCCGGTGTACATAAGGGATAGAATGAAGACTGTTTTTATGTGGAAGGCTCTGTTTGATCTTGGGGTGTATTGCAACCCGGTACTTCCCCCGGGAGTGCCACCAACTGAATCTCTTTTGAGGACAAGTTATATCGCAACTCACACCGAAGAGCAGATTGACCGTGCACTGGAAATATTTGAAAAGGCAGGCAGGAAAGTCGGTATTATTTGAGAGATTGAGCCTGCGTATGCAGGCTCATAATTTTTTATTCTCCAATGATCATTGCTGTGACAGTTTGATTATGATGCCAGAGAGGCTCTATATCGGTGTTTCCAAATTCTCCGTAAGTAAGGAAACCTATAATAGGCACATCTTCTCCAACGAGATTTTTAACTTCTTTTATTTCGTCATCTTTTGTTTCATAAATATCACTTAAAATTCCTCTTAGTATGCAATCAAAAAGTATGACAGCATGTATTTTTTTAGGGTTACCTGCTCGTTCTATTGCCTCTTGTACAGCTTCTTTCA
Source organism: uncultured Caldisericales bacterium (assembly GCA_964465465.1). Classification (GTDB taxonomy): domain Bacteria; phylum Caldisericota; class Caldisericia; order Caldisericales; family Caldisericaceae; genus AUK232. The sequence goes on along the minus strand of CAYXJW010000077.1, from coordinate 55,630 downwards.
TTGCGTTTATATGAGTTTGCCTGTCGGACTCAAGTAATCCTATTCCTATTCCTTTTGGTGATACATTTGAATAAAACTGGATAGAGCCATCATCGAGGAATCTTGCAGGGCTTCTTACCTTCCACATTTTTGTAGAAGGCAATACTATACCAAGTGGATTTTCTGCAAAACTCTTATTTGCGTCTTCTATACTGTCTTTTTCCACCCATTTCATATATACATCTCTTGCTGGTTTGTTATTAATTGTCTTAACAATCCTTTCGCTGCTTCCATTTTCTGTGACGACCCCGTATTTGGTGGATAATGATGCGGGACGAAATCCCATTTTAATGCCAACCCCGACTTTTAAAATAGTATAAAGTGCTGCTATTGAAACGGCATTTGAGGATACATCTTTTTCAGAGTAAACGAATGTTTTCTCAAATTTTAGGTCATCTCCTGCAGAGCCTCCAACTGCTTGAATTCTATTTGAAGTTGCTTTTGAGATTCCCCTTAAAACTGATTCTTCATTGCCAGCAAGCCCGTCTGAAGCAATAAGCATGTAGAAAGGGAAATTCCTTAAGGTTTCAATTGCACTTGCATTATTAAACTTGAGAAAATAAAGGTCCATTCCAGATTTTAAATTAGAAAAGGCTTTCTCTGCCGTTTCTTTCCCAACTTTTTCACTGTCTTTGTCGAATTTTCCAATCTCCGTGTTTACATTTAGGACTGTTTTGGGAGCTTTCATACCAAGTGCTACTATACTATTTTTGTGGAAGCCTGTTGGTGAAATTTCTCCTGCCGTAGAACAGCCAAAAATACTTCCATTCAGTATTTTCTTGAACTTATTTACTATTTCTTCTTGAGGATAATTGGAAGAAGCAAATAAAATGGTCAGGTTAGGTGTATCAGTCTCTAATTTATTTTTCAAATCTTTTGCAATAATTTCAGGATCATTACCCTCAGAAAAAGCAAATTTAACATTGTTCATACTCATCCCTCCCCATTTTTAAAATCGTAATAATTTAATATGTTTAATATGTGAAAGTTATTATAACAAAAAGAATCCTGTATGTCAAATAAAAATCTTCACAAAATTTTTTATAATATTATTCTGATTTTTTAAAACAACTCAAAATTAATAATGTATTATTTTGTTTTTGGATATAAGATTGATATGTATAGTTTGTTTTACAAGAAGTGTACATTTACGGATGTTTTATGCACTTTGAAATATATTTCACAAAAGTAAGTTTGCGTTTTTATTGATTTTTAGTATAATTAAAATGATAGAATTTATCAAAAAGAAAGAGGAGGCTAAACTATGCTGCTGGATTTTGATTCTGCGATTCGGAATTTGAATTTTACAAAAAAAGATGTAACAAATATTACGCATATATATTCTGCAGTGAAAGATTCTTTCGATTCGATAGCAGGCGAGGTACTTAAAAGTTTTTGTAATGATCCAAGGGTGCAGACAATAATGAGAAAGGGTAACGTTTCGGAAGAAAAAGCAAGAAAAGTGTGGATTAAAGGGTTGAATTATATTTTTAATATAAAAATAGATCAGAATTTTTTGAATGGCATTAAAGAAATAGGAAGGATTCATGTTGTAAACGAAGTGGAAGAAGATCTTGTCATAGAAGCGATGACATTGTTTATTATTAAAATTATCCAGATTGTTGTGAATATGGAAAACACTACCGTTGAAGAAGTAACTTCTCTCATAAAAGGATTTAATCTTGTTCTTGTTCTAATGATTTCATCTTACAGAGATGAGATGAATGACCGTCAGAATGCAGTGCTTAAATTTATGGGTATTTCGAATGAATTACTTAAAAGACAAATCGAAATTGGCAAGAAATCATTAAAAGAGGACTGATGTTGAGGTCTCTCGCTTGACATATTTTTAGTTTTTTGCTAAAATTGATATGTCATGGAAAGGGGGTGATACAGTGACTGGTTATGTTGAACTTGGCAGTTTAAAGCAGGAGGCTCCCAAATTATTTGGCATTCCAACAAAAACAAAACTTGATGAAATGTTTTTTGTGATCAAGGAAAAGAAAGGGAAATTTGTAAAAGAAGCACTGGGTGGTATTCCATACCAATCTGTTTTAAATATAACCGGAATTCCTGACACTGGAAAGAGTCTTCTTGCAGAGCAGTTTGCAGCGGTTCAAGGAGATATGGGATACAAAGTTTTGTTTGTTTCTGTGGAATCTCCGGTTCAATTTCTTTACACTTCCCTGAAACAAAAAGCGAATGCATTAAACCTCGACTTTGAAAAACTTGAAAAAAACATTGTTTTGATAGACGCTGCGATGAATTCTGAGTTTAGAGAGGATTTAAATACTTTGCTTCGCACAATGGAAGATGCGATAAAAGAAAAGCATATAACGAATGTAATAATAGATAGTATTACTGGATTGTATGAACATAAAGAGATGATGGCAAGACAAATTGTTAGAATCTTCTTTAATTTTCTTAAAAAAATGAAGCAAACTGCTATTCTTGTATCGCAAAAACGTTCCTCGCAGGATGTTATGTCATCCGAAGCGGCAGGTGGTTTGGCAGTTGCTCACATAGTTGATGGTACTATTGTTATGGGTAAGGAAATTATTGAAACAAAATGGCAAACAAGTTTGTATGGACTGCCACTTGGTGCTATTTTGCGTACAATTAGAATTGATGGGTGCAGAATTACCGGACATGATGATAGAACATGGGTTTTTGAAATCACAGACGAAGGTATCGTGAATATCATAAAACCGCTTGAAGAATTTTTGAAATCAAAGTAAGGGGGGTGACAGGATGGAAATAATCAATCAACCTACTTCTTATGTTGACTATGACTTTCTCGCAAAAAGGGTATTTGAAGAAGGAATTGAAATTTTAGGTGGAATAAGGAAACTTGTTGAATATAGAAACCTTACATGGCTGCCTTCTCTTGCAGAAGCATCTTATGTGATTGTGCTGTCTAATGAAACAACGAAAACTACAAAGGAGATTGCTGAGTTTTTGGGTATAACGGAGCAAACTGTTAAGCAGATACTACGTGCGGATCCTGAAGCGGTAAAAAAATATTTGGAGGGAGAAATAGAAAAGGTTGACTATCATAAAGCAGGTGGGATTGCGAAACTTGCATATGAAAAGGTAAAGAACGAATGGGGAATTTACATAAGTAAGGAAGAGATGGAAAGTTTGGGAGTAGAATGGGCAATAAAAGTGCTTGAAAAGATACGCGGAGTTGATTTTCCAATGGATAGGAATTTATTCCTTGAAAGAATGACCGGGGTTTTGATAAAGGGTAAACCTGCCCATGAAATTGCAAATAAGATTAATTTTCCGGTTAAATCGCCTGCTGAACTGCTCCATGAAATAAAAATCAATCTTTAATCTTTGCGGCTCAATTGAGCCGCTTTTTTTAATTTTGTTCGTTAATTGGAATCTATTTGACTTTTTGTTGCGATTATGTTATAAATTAATAAATTACCGATAGGAGGAGTTTATGAAGTGGGGTGTGATCCTTGGTGCTCTGGTCGTCGCTATCGCTTTTGCTATATGGCGAAGCAGAGATACAGAAGAAGCATTTAAAAAAAATGTACCGGACGGTGCAAAGACTGATGTAAATGAAACTAATTTTGAAAACAGATCTGTTTCAACAAACCCGATAGATAAAATTCTGAATGATTTAAAGGTAGATTTTCTACTTTTTAATAAAATTAAAGTGAAGGGCTGGTCTAAACACAACGCAGTTATAGACCATTTGCTTATAACAAGACAAGGTATTACTGTTTTTAGAAATATCGAAATCCCGGCAAAATCTGTAACAGCAACGCAAAGCGAGTGGATACTTGATACAAAAGAAGGCAGGAAAAAAATTAAAAATCCCGTGAATATGAATAATTACGCAATTAGCATTTTAAGGAACATTCTCAAAAAAAGTGCTAAGAGTATTTACCATAAACTTGATTTTGTCTCTGTTGTTTTATTCGATGATTCTGTAAAAATCAACTCATCCCTGAAAGAGAATAAAAATGCAATTGTAATTAAAAAATCTCTTTTACATGATCTTCTTGAAACAATAACTCAAAAACCTGCGAAACTTTCCAAAGAAGAAGTAATTTCAATAGGAGAGATACTTAAGTAATAATTCCCCTCCTGGGGGTGGAGGGGAAGTATAATAAAAACCATGGCCTTGCTTCTGTTTAGAAATTGTCTTTTATAAATTTTTTGACATATGGAATTTTAGATGGAGTCATGCTTAATTCATCTAAACCTAAACGTATGAGTTCTGGTATAGATTTTAGGTCTCCTGCCATTTCCCCGCACATTCCTATACGCTTGCCGTACTTGTGTGAAGCTTCTGCTGCGAGTTTTATAAGTTTTAACACAGCAGGATGAAGTGGATTATATAAATATGATACATTCTCGTTTGTTCTATCTGCAGCAAAGGTATACTGAATTAAATCGTTTGTACCTATGCTGAAGAAATCAACATGTTGGATCAACCTCTCTGCGTTTAGTGCAGCAGAGGGTATTTCCACCATGATACCTATTTGGATACTTTTCTTAAATGGAACACCTTTATTTTTAAGTTCTAACTTAACTTCATTCAAGATTACGTTCGCTCTCTCGATTTCTTCTTCTACTGCAATCATGGGATACATTATTCTCGCATTACCAAAAATACTTGCACGGAGAATTGCTCTAAGTTGGGTTTTGAAAAGTTCAACGTTATTAAGACATAATCTTATCGCTCTTACTCCTAAAAAGGGGTTCAATTCGTTGTTTATATTTAAATACGGAATCGATTTGTCTCCTCCAATATCCAGAGTCCTTATTATCACAGGTTTTTTCTTGAATTTAATTAAAACAGATTTGTAGGCATTGAATTGTTCCTCTTCAGTTGGGGGGCTCTCTCTACCAATAAAGAGAAACTCCGTTCTGTAAAGTCCTATACCGTCAGCACCGTTTTTTAAAGCAATATCTGCCTCTTCTGGATTTCCTATATTGGCAAAAACTTCTATTTCTTTGCCTGATTTCGTGTAAATCTTTGTGAATTTAATCTGATTTAGAGATTCTTGCTCCTTTATTTGTTTCTGTTTTTTGTTTGTATAATATTCCAATTGTTTCCTGGTGGGCTCGTAAATGACCACTCCTTCTTCGCCATCAATTATAACAGTTTTTCCCGCCGATACCTCTTTTGTTATCCCTGAAACGCCAACTATAGCAGGTATGCCAAGTGCCTCAGCAAGTATTGCTGTGTGTGATGTAGTACTTCCTTTTTCGGTAACGAAGCCCAGGACATTCTTTTTGTTTATTCTTGCAGTGTCTGAGGGCATTAAGTCCTCGGCAATAACAATACACTTGTTTGGTAAATTCGAAAGAGATGGTGTAGAAAGATTTAGTAATTTCCTTAAGACTTGATTTTTAACATCTCGCAAATCAGATGCCCGTTCTTTCAAATAATTATTTTTAAGCAGTGCTATTTTTTTTGCGCTTTCTTCAAAAGCGCATTCCACTGCATATGCTGCTGAAAATCCCTGATTTAAGAGCATGTCTATTTTTTCTTTTATTGTTGGATCCTCTATGAATAATAAATGCGCATTAAAAATCTCTGCTTCTTTTTTTGCATCTTTAGAATTGAGGTGTTCGAGGGTTAAGAGAATGTCATTCTTAACACTATTCAAGGCTCTTTCAACGGCTTCTTTTTTCGTTTTTATAGTTAGATTATCTTTTTTGTTCTCTATGTTTAAATGCTTAAGGGGTAGATAAAGAAACACTTTTCCTATTGCGATACCATTGGAAACTCCCATTCCTTTAAATTTTTTCATTTTTGCTCCTTAAAGTTATTTTCAATTAGCTGTTCGATTGCTTCCATAGCTTGTTTTTCATCAGAGCCATCAACTTTAATAACGACTTTCGTTCCTCCCTCAACTCCCAGTGAAAGAACTTCTACAATACTCTTTGCATTTACTTCTTTATTATCTTTTGATATTGTTATCCTCGATCTGTATTTGCTTACAGTTTGTACAAAAGTGGCAGCAGGCCGTGCATGTAAACCAATTTTGTTCTTTATTATAAATTCTTTCGATATCATAAAGCCTCCCATTCTATCAGTTTATTCCTTGAACAAATCCTTAAATTCTTTTATCATCCTACCCGGTTTTGTGGCAATTCTTAGAGGAAAGGTTTTTAAAAAATCAGATAAATCAGAAAATGCTTCCTTAGACATTCTTGCTGGTTTTGTCAGAATTCTTTTGACAAGATCCTCCGAATAAACTAGAAGTAACTTTTTCTTATCGAAAAAGATCTCCATTCCACATGCTAAGCACTTTATTTTCTGCAATTCATCACCTATATATGTAAGTTCATGCAATGTTTCTTTTTCGCAGTGGATACAATAAAGCATTGTTTTTTCTTTAACTACTCCCATTTCAGTATCTCCCTATATTTTTTCTCAATTATTAACTTTATTTCATTCATGAATTGAGCTGCTTTTGCACCATCAATAAATCGGTGATCGCACGATATTGATATATTCATTATTTTTTCAATAAAAATGCCATTGTCTCTTACTCTTATGGAGTCTTTTACAGAAGATACAGCGAGAATTGCACTTTGTCCTGGGACGAGCAATGCTTTAAACATATCTACTCCAAACATTCCCATGTTGGAAATTGTTATAGATGCTTCTGCAAAGTCTTGTGGGTTCAGATTTCCGTTAACTGCTTTTTCTTTAAGTAAAAATAGCTCGTTTGTGATATCCCGCAATGATTTGACTTCTACATTAGTTATTGTTGGTACAAATAAGCCTTTTTCTGTGGCTATGGCAACTCCTATGTTTGTTTTATTATTTAGCGTAATAATTTGACCATCTTTGTACACTGAATTAAAAATTGGATGTTTCTTTATAGCATAGGAGGTGGCTTTAACTATAAAAGCGGTAAGAGTTAATTTACTAAATTTTGATTTAATCTCTGTAAAAAGTCGAAATAGATCCGTAACTATGAAATCGTACCATAGGGTAAATTGAGGTATTTTAGCACTTTCTATCATTTTTTGCGCCATAGCTTTTTGCACGTAATTGGAGGAAATATTTTGTTTTGCTGCTTCAATTAAGATGTCTTTAGATGTAGCTATGCTGGTTGTCTCGATTTTTCTTATGTCGATTCCATATTTCTTAGCGAGTCGCTTAGCTAAAGGAGTGGCAGAGATTTCTTTAGCAGTTTTTTGTTTGTTATGTATTTTTTCTTTGCTGTGTTTTGCTTTAGTAGGTGGTAAATTGTTATTAGTAGCGTTTGAATTGGTTAAGTTAAGATTTTTTAAAAATAATTTTAAACTTTCTTCTGTATCATTTTCATTTTTAATAATACCTATTATATTTCCAACAGGGACTTCTTCCCCTTCTTCTGCGAAAATTTTATAAATATATCCAGATGATTCTGCTTCAACATCCATATTAGCCTTATCAGTCATTATTTCAACTATTGGTTCGCCTGATTTTACAGGATCACCTACTTTCTTATACCATTTTGTGATGACACCAGTTTCCATTGTCATTCCCATTCTGGGCATTATTATTTTCTCAGGCATACCAATCCTCCTTAAGGATATACCGAATTTTATTTACAATGTCTTTTATTTGTGGTACAGCGGCACGTTCAAGGTTTTTATTGTATGGAATTGGAACGTCTTTACCACCTAGTCGAAACATTGGTGCATCGAGATATAAAAAAGCCTCACTTTCTGCTATTCTCGCGATGATTTCACCCCCGATGCCACCTGTTAAACAACCTTCATAAACAACTAATAATTTGTGTGTCTTCTTGATTGATTCTTCGATGATCTTTGTATCAAGGGGTTTTAGAGTAAGAAGGTCAATGATTTCTGTGGAAATATCTTCTTTTTCCAATTCTTGTGCTGCTTTAATTGCCCTATCTGTCATTATAGAAGTTGTTACTACAGTAATGTCACTACCCTCACGTTCTATAGAGGGCTTTCCTATGGGAATTCTATAGTCTTCTTCTGGAATTTCTCCTTTTTTGTTGTAAAGGAGTTTGTGCTCCAGAAACAAAACTGGATTGTTGTCTTCTATCGCGGATTTCAGGAGCCCTTTCGCATTATATGGGTTAGAAGGAACAACGATTTTAAGTCCTGGTATATTATAAAACCATGCCTCTACATTCTGGGAATGTTGTGCTGCTGCTCCTGTACCAGAACCCTGTGGAGCTCTGATTACAAGAGGAATCTTAATTTGTCCACCAGTCATATATCTTAATTTTGCAGCCTGGTTTATTAATTGATCTGCAGAAAATGTAAGAAAGTCTGCAAACATTATTTCTACTATAGGCCTCATTCCCATTATGGCTGCGCCTACACCAACACCGGTAAAAGTTGCCTCGCTCATGGGAGTCTCCAATACTCTCCAGGGACCAAACTTGTCTAACATTCCAACACTTACACCAAATGCTCCGCCATAAACCCCTATGTCTTCTCCCATTAGAAATACTCTTTCATCTTCTTCCATTTTTTCAATCATTGCTTCTCTGATTGCCTCTTTGTATGTAATTATTTTCACTTTAACCACCTCTATTATTATCAGCATAAACATAGTTATCAACGGTTTCGGGATTCGGCTCTGGACTGTTTATAGCAAATTTTACTGCTTCTTTTATTTCTAGATCAATTTGTTCTTTTATTTCCTCTAACTCTTTATCAGATAGTATTTTATTTTCCTTTAATCTGTTAATGAATGTAGCAATAGGATCTTTCTTTTTCCACTCTTCTATTTCTTCTTTTGTCCTGTACAAGTTCTTATCACTTTTTGAGTGACCTTTAAACCTATATGTTTTTGCTTCTATAAGAGTTGGGCCTTTACCTTTCCGGGCTCTTTCTGCAGCAACTTTTACAGTTTCATACACAGCAATAACGTCCATTCCATCTATTGCTATGCCTGGAATGCCGAACGCACAAGCCCTGTCAGCAATGTTTGGCGTAGGGACAAATCTTTTTACTGAAGAGGACATTGCATATTGATTGTTTTCGCATAAAAATATTATCGGCAATTTCCAGATGGCAGCCATGTTAAGTGATTCAAAGAAATTTCCTTCATTTGCAGCACCGTCACCGAAAAAGGATAACACAATGTCATTTTTTTTCTGTATTCTAATTGCCAGAGCAGCGCCGGTCGCGATAGGTATACCTGCACCTACAATACCAGTAGCTCCAAGATTGTGTAGTTTAAAATCGGCTATATGCATTGAACCCCCTCTTCCATGACAATATCCAGTATCTTTTCCCAAAAATTCAGCGAACATTTTCTTTAAGTCTCCACCTTTTGCAATCATGTGCCCGTGTCCTCTGTGGGTAGATGTAATATAATCTGTATTTTTTAATGCAGATATTGCTCCTACCGGTATTGCCTCTTCACCTACAGAGAGGTGCATCGTGCCGTGGACGAGGTTTTTCATAAATAGTTTTTCCGCTTCCTCCTCAAAGGCTCTTATTAACATCATCTTCTTTAGCATTAATAGTAACTCTTCTTTTGTAAGCATTTTCTCACCTTTCTTTCTTCTTTTGTTTGTAATATGACGATGGTACAATACATATAAATCTTAGTATTTCATCGCCTTCATTTTTTATAGAATGAAGAGCATTACATGGCACATAAAATGCATCTCCTGCTTCCATATCTTCCCATTTATCTCCTATTTTTAACTTACCATGTCCAGAGAGGACGAATATTTCATGCTCGTAAGCGTGTTTATCTTCCTGGGTTGAACAAGAAGGTAATATCTCAAAAACTCTCATATAAAAATTTTTGGCACCCGAGGTTTTGTCTATGAGCCATATTCTGAATATACCTTTTTTTATTTCTTCTTTCTGTGCATTTTTGTAATTTGCTTTCATGTTAACATCTGATACAAAAAAGGGGGAAGTCCCCCCTTTTTTGTATTCGTCATCTCCTTATTATTTATTCTCCTCCAACGCTTTTTCTGTTGCTCCCGCAATAATCTCCCATGTTCTTCTGTGTTTGCGATAGAAGTAAAGAAATACGAAAAATACGGCAAAGAGAATTGCAATACCATACCAGCTATTCATGAATTTTACAATAAACCAAGTGAGAGGGTTTGAGCCATCGCATATTGAACTGATTTGTGTTGCACTGCTTGGCATTTTGAATTGAGCTTGTATTGCTGCTTTTGTGAATAGCGGAGAAAGATTTGTTCCTATGAGGAGTCCAACTGCTATAATTACAGTGCCAATTATAACGGTTTTTAGTATATTTCCTCTTGTGATTGGAATTGTCATAACAACCATAAAGGGGAGAACAGCAAGATCTACTGCTAATAACATTTGGTTTTGGGGAATAATTACCATAAGGATAATTGCTATTGGTACTAAAATCATTGCTGATGCGATTGCTGCAGGATCACCAACTGCAATTGCCGAGTCTAATCCTATGTAAAATTTTCTATTTGAAGCTCTTGCTTTCATAAACTCCCGAACACCCTCAGAAATGGGTATCAAACCGTCCATTAAAATTGCAACCATTTTGGGGAAGATGTACATAACGCCTGCCATTGCCATGCCAAGTTTAAGTATATTAAACCAGGCATTTGCTGTACCAAGAGCATTTAGGTTACCCAGGAATCCCACAACAAGCCCAAGGATTAAACCTATTATTATAGGATCTCCAAAGAACCCCCATTTTTTACGAATGGATTCTGGATCAGCTTTTACTTTATCTAGGTGTAATTTGTCTAAAAGCCAGTTAATTGGAATTGCTATTGGAACATAAGCAGCAGAGAAGCCGTGTGGTAGTGATATATTAGGAATTTTGTAATATTCCTGCACAGCGGGTGCAGTCCAATCTCCTAATACCAGGACGAGCATCGCATCAATCGCTGAAGCAAGCATTCCAAGCCAAATATTATTTGTCATTGCATAAACGAGTCCACCTGTAAATGCAAAATGCCAGTAATTCCAGACATCAACATCAATAGTGTCTGTCCAGTGAAACACGTACATAAAGAAATTTACTGCTACTGTGATAGGAATTACAAATAGACCGATCTTTCCCGCGAAAGCAATTGCTGCTGCTGCGGGCCAGCCGACGTCTAAAATTGGAAGATGGACACCAGTGAACTTTACCATTTTTTGTGCTGCTGGAGCCAGGTTATTAAGGAAGAAGCCTAAAATCAAGTTTATTCCAATAAAACCTATTCCAATCAGTACTGCAGATCGAAATGCTTTTTTAAATTTAATCCTAAAAATAACTGCAAGAAAGAAAATAATAATAGGTAAAAGCACTGTAACTCCCAAACCTTTAATAATGTCATTAAGTGTCATAATACAAAAAACCCTCCTTTCCATTTAGTTGAGAAAAAGTTCTTTTCTTATGTTTTTTCTTATTATTCTTCACCTCCTAACTTCTTGACAACTTCTTCGATTGCCTCTTCTTCCCCGACACCAGTTAGGAACGCAAGTGTCCTAACTACTGGCACTCCAAGATTTTCTGGAACTGGTGTAGTAGTGACTATTACGTCTACCCCATCGAGATTTCTTTCGACTTCCGCTGCCTTACATTGCCTTGTTTCAACAGAGAATCCTCTTTCAGATAATTTTTCTTCGAGTTTTCGAGAGACTACAGTAGATGTTGCTATTCCTGTACCACATACCACCAAGATTTTGATTTTTTTCATTTTTCCTCCCCATCAAGTATTTTTTTAAGTACTTTTTTAATTTCATCAGGATCTTCAGCTTTTAGTAACTCTTCCATGTAATGATCCTTTCCAAAACTTGTTGTTAGTTTTGATAGAAATTTTACGTATTCTTTGGGATTGGATACAGCTAATACAAATACTATGTTAACAGGCACTTTTGTACTTGGGTCGTCCATTCTATTGAAAAATACTGGAGTAGTAAGTGTGGCAATGGCAATACCTGATTTGAGAACATGATCTACATCAGTGTGAGGAATTGCAACATTTATATCTCCTAATTGCAAACCCGTAGGATATTTCTTTTCTCTATTTAGCACTGCTTCTGAAAACTCATTTTTTACTATGCCTTTATTTGTAAGTTGTTTGGATAAGAAATCAATCACTTCTTCAGCATTTGAAAAGTGCATTTTCGGAAACGCAATACAATTTTTTACTATCTCCTCAAATTTCATCTGTTATTACCTTCCTTTCTTCTTGAATAAGAATATCTTATATAATACAGACTGTCAACAAGTTTTTTATCTGATCTGTCTGGAAAGATAGGGTATTTTTTGAACTATATATAGGTAATTTATAAAAATTCTAATTTGGAAGAGGTTTTTTTAAAGTGGAAATTATCTCCGAAGAACTTTTCGCATTTAATAGACGCGACGCAATGTTTTTGTCTCTACATTTTCTTAACAGGTCATAAAATATTACATTTTTATTGCTATGTTTAGTAAGCACAGGCATTAATATTATTCTTGCACCTACTTTTTTCTCAGGATTTCCCATTTCTCTAAACAATACAGGTTTCTTTAATGTAGCGATTGCAAATGCTTCCTTTTTAGAATATTTTACTTCTGTGTGTGGGAGAGCGATTGGTATAGGTGTGTTTAATCCTGTAGGAAATTCCTTTTCTCTTTTAATTACAGATTCTAAAAAGCCATTTTTTACTACTCCATTTTGAAACAATTTAACTGCAAGTGTTGTTATAGCTTCTTCTGCACTATGGACGTCAAGATTTGCTACTATTACACTTCGATTAATTGTTTCTTCTAATTCTCTCAATGTAGGGTAAGGAATTTTCTTTCGCACAATTCCTAAAATTTCTCGGATCTCTTTTCTTTCGCGAGAGCCTAAGAACGGGGAAACCACTATGTGTGGAACATGAAGATCAGGCAAAGGTATAGTTGATATAATGAGATCTATATCACTTCCTATTCTTCCTTCTACAATATCCTTGTATGAACCGACTTGAACTACATCTATGTCTGGCATTTCATTAACTAATCGCCAGAACAAAAGGCTAGAGGTTCCCATTGCCATTGCACATACTACGGCTACCTTTTTGCGTTTGTTCTTTTTATGCTTCAATTTTTCTACTGCTGTTGCTATATACATTGCAATATAACCTGCTTCTTCTTCTGGAATTCTAATACCAATTTTTTTACCAAGAATTACACTTACTTTTTGAGCAATATCAAATGATATTGGATATTCTTCTTTTATCTCTTCCAATAAAGGGTTTTTGATTTCAATCCCGTACTTTATTTTGTTTAGCGTAGATTTTAAGTGTAATGCGAGCATATGTATAAATTCTGTATCTTTTGTAATAGGTAAACCGAAAACATCGTTTGCTACCATGGCAATCTCTTTTGCTAATTCTATATATAACTTGTTTTTTGTATTATTTTCAAAGTCAAGCATTGATGTCTCCTGGACTTTAGAACTTATAAAAGCGAGTGTTATATATGCTACTTCTTCAGGAAGTAGCTTAACATTAAAGGCTTCTTCTAGTGGAGGAAGCAGGGAGCATACTATACGATAAGTGGGGTTTTGCATAACATCGACTAACTTTTTGCTTTTATAATAGACTATATGTTTTTGTTTCAGTCTCTTGATCGTTATTGCAATTTTTAAAGCAAAGTTTACATAGTCTTTATCTGTTAACTCTGTGTTTGTAGTAGACTCCAATTTATTAATGAATTTCCGGATAGGAATAAATTCCACGCTACCAATTGTGTCAAAGCAAACTTTTAATGTTTCTGATTTTGAATAAATTTTACCCATAAAGTTTTTTATATTTTCTTTTTCGTAATTATTTATAAATTCACAAAGAGCATTCCGTAAATTTTCCTCTTCGTATTCAAGTCTGTATCCTATACCAGGCTTTCCAATAAGTTTTATATTAAATTTTTTTAGCCAATTACGAACCATTGAAATATGCTTAAGCACAGTAGGTCGCGAAATATCCAAAATCTCACAAAAGTCTTCGATCGTTGGGTATTCTTCGCTTACCAAGAATGTCTTTGTTATGAATTCCTCGGTACTATAAGTAGACATCTCTTTCCTGATTTTTATGATTTCTTTTTTTAGCTCTTCCAAAGATTTCTTAGAGCCTTTTAGCCAGATTCCTATTCCTGGCTTTCTTTTGAGTATTACGTGAAATTTTTTTAAAAATTCTTCTATATTTGATAAATCTTTTTTGAGTGTATTAGGATTAATACCAGTTTCTTTTGCTATTAAAGAAACTGGTGTAGGGCGAGATTGTTCTAATAAATACTTAATTGCAGTAAATCTTCTTGCTTCTTTTTTCTTCATTTTTTAACTACTTTAAACTTTTCTAAAACCTCGTCTATATGTCCTTTGACTTTAACCTTTCTCCAGATTGCAGCAATTTTTCCATCTGGTGTTATTATAAATGTACTTCGCACAACACCCATGTATTCTCTACCGTACATCTTTTTCTTCTGCCATACGCCGTACTCTTTTAGAACTTTGTGTTCTGGATCGCTCAGAAGCAAGATGCTTAGATTGTGTTTGTCAATAAATTTTGCATGTGATTTTGGACTATCAGGGCTTATTCCAATGATAACAGCGTTCAACTCTTCAAACTGTTTTCTGCTTTCTGTAAAACCAACTGCTTCCTTTGTACACCCGGATGTATTATCTTTGGGGTAAAAGTAGAGTACTATCCATTTTCCAGAAAAATCTTTTAAGCAATGAGTTTTCTCATTTGCATCTGGAAGACAGAACTCAGGAGCCTTCATACCCTCTTTCAATTCCTTCATATTTGCCTCCTATGGTTTTTTAATCTTTGCTTCATTTGAATAACCTCTGCTCTCCCAATAACCTCTGTATTCATAGTTTATCACTTTTATGTGATTTATCCACTTTACCCATTTGTAGCCGTAGTATCCAGGATAAACAAGCCGCAAAGGAAAACCATGTTTTGGTGTTAATATTTCACCATTTAGTTTCATTGCGAGGATTACGTTATCTTTCAATGCATTTTCAAGCGGGATCGCAGAAGAATATCCATCAACAGCGTAGAAAATAATGTAAGTTGCTCCGTTTTTTACTTTTACCATATTAAGCAGATCTTTAAGAGGAATACCTTCCCACACGCCTTTTGCACTTATGAGTGCTATGCAGGTTAGAGTACTTTCCTCCTCTTTTTGAGATAAGTTTTTCAGGTCATTGTAAGAGAGTTTAATAGGATTCTCAACAAGTCCATCAACTTTCAGGGTATACTTTTCAATATCGACCTGTGGCACTCCGTTATAACTTACAGAGAAGAATTCATCAGTCTTTGTGATTCCTGTTTTTTCATCTGCCCTTATTTTATTTTCTAGCTCCATACGATTGGTATCATTCACATTCATTCTGGGAACAGTACCAAAGATTACTGTAAAGGAGACAGCAGAAATCAAGGCAAATGCAATTAAAGTAATTAAATATTTTTTATCCATATATATCACCATTCTATTATACATCGTTAATATAACTTGTCAAGTAATATTTTATTGAGATGAATATATTTTTGCTATTGCAAAAAGTATGAAACTATGTAAAAATATAGTTGTGGAAAATGCACTTGCTTTAACTATAAAAAATTTAGGATTCGGCTATATCGCGCTCACGATAATAGATATTTCAATCGTTGCGTTGATTATCTATTTCGTATTGAGGGCGATTCAGCACACGAGAACCCTTCAACTTGCAGAAGGAATAGGTTTGTATTTCCTTGCTCTTGTTGTACTTGCCAAACTCAGTAATATATCGCGACTTATAACGGTTGCTTATCTTATGAATTGGCTTTTGCGATTTTCAATATCGTTCCTTCCATTTTTACTTGTTGTCGTATTCCAGCCTGAGTTAAGGAAGTGGTTTACCGGGCTTGGAAAGGGTATTTTTATAGAGTCGAAGGAACCTGAGACAAGTTTCGAAGCTGTTATTGACGAAATTGTAAAGAGCGCTAAATACCTTTCTTTAAACAAAATAGGTGCGCTTATCGTTATTGAGCGTTCAGTTCCTCTAAATGAATATATTGAAACAGGAGTCCCGGTAAAGGCACTTGTAAAAGCAGAACTTTTAAATACTATATTTTTTCCAAATACAGCACTTCATGATGGTGCAGTTATCGTGAGAGGCAGCAGGATAGAGGCTGCAAGGTGTGTTTTACCACTTTCTCTTGATAAGGCGCTTGATAAGGAAGGCGTTGGTACGAGACACAGGGCTGCTGTTGGAATTACTGAGGAGACAGATGCTGTTGCTGTTGTAGTTTCTGAACAGACTGGCATAATATCCATTGCAGTGAAAGGGAAATTAACGCGTTATTTGAGTCCTCTTGAGTTGAGAGGTTTGCTTTTAATTATGGCAAAGCCAAATCTGGGAAAGAAAGAGGAGAGTAAAAAGAGATGAGGAAATTTTTTGCAAAATTCCTTGATATTAAGTTTCTTTCTGTAATATTTGCTATACTCCTATGGTATTATGTAATTGGAATCCAGGGTCCAATAATAACAAGGACATTTAAAGTGCCAATTACTCCTATAAATCTGGAGAGCGGTGTTTTCATTGTAAACAATCCAGGGTTTGTAAATGTTACCGCTGAGGGTTCGAGCAAGATCATTCTTGGTGTAAAACCAAATGATTTTACTGCTCTTGTAAATCTTGCTGGCAAGGAAGAAGGAGAATTCTATATACCTGTTGAGGTAAAGCCTCCTGCTTCTTCCATAAAAGTGAAAAGTGTATCACCGGAAAAGGTAAAAATAAGCCTTGAAAAAATCACCTCTATGAATCTCCCGATAATTGTAAAGTTTACAGGCACTCCTGATAAAAACTTTATGCCTGCAGAACCAATAATCACGCCAAACAAAGTTCAGATAATAGGGCCTTCCAGCAAACTCAAACTTGTTAAATCTGCCGTAGTGAATGTTGATCTTACTGGTATAAATTCCAATACAACTCTCGTTCTTCCTATACAGATAGAGACAGAGCAAAATGCAAATGTTGCTGATATTCAGGTGAATCCTTCGAGTTGTGTTGTGAAAGTTCTCGAAAAGAATCCGCTCGTTTCGAAAACTGTACCGATCGTTCCTGATATAACAGGCACACCTTTCCAGGGGTTTGGAGTAAAATCTATTACAGTACAGCCAACCGCTATAACAGTTGAAGGAAAACTCTCGGATCTTAATAATGTTGATTTTGTAAACACCTCTCAGATAGACATTACGGGCTTAACTTCTGAAAAGAAATTTACTGTAAATTTCTCGATTCCCGATGGAATAAAAATTGTTGGTAAAAATTCCTGTAGTGTGGATGTATTTGTAGAGCCGCTTAAATCCATTGTGATTGATGTGCCTGTTAATGTAAGTTATAATGCTATTAAATATGATATTAAGATAAACACAAAAACAGTCAAAGTTATGCTTAGGGGTTTTGCCGAAGACCTGGATAATATTTCTTCTGATACGATAACTGCAGAAGTGAATGTAATGTCGTTCACTCCTGGTCAATATACTGTACCTGTTGTTGTAAAAGGGCTTCCTGAAAATACAGTAATTGCAACAGTTGAACCTGATGTATTAAATATAAAAATAACACCGAAGGGTGGAGGGTAAATGGAGTGTATAAATTTTCTAGGTATACCTATTGAAGTGTACGAAGAGAACGGCATCATTTTAAGAATGAAATTCGTTCATGCCTGTAAAAGAAGCAATAAAAAAATTGAAAGAGCAATTATAGATTTCTGGAAAAAAAGATCAGATACGGTTAAATTTGTGCTTGATGTAAATTCTGATTTTGCTTTGATATATAGGAAAGCAATGAAAATTCCGTTTGGACATGTGATTTCATACGGAAACTTATCTCATGCAGTTTTCGGAACAAAAAAGTATGCCCGGTTTATAGGCTATGCAATGAAAAAGAATCCTCTACCGATAATTATTCCGTGCCATAGAGTTGTGAGATCTGATGGCTCGCTCGGGGGTTTTGGCGGAGGGGTAAAGACAAAAGAGAAACTTCTTTCCCTTGAAGGGATTAATATAAAAAATGGCAGAATACCAAAATCATATTTTGTTGATCTCTAAGCCGTTTGGTATTACTTCTTTCAAGTTTACAAACCTTGTAAGGGAGATCTTAAAGGCAAAGAAAGCAGGGCATACCGGGACTCTTGATCCAATTGCAACTGGACTTATGGTTATCGCCTTGAACGGTGCAACAAAATTTATGCGGTTTATTAATACTGATAGGAAAGAATATGTGATTAGAGTAAGATTTGGTTTGGAGACTGATACAGACGATATAACCGGGAGGATTATAAGAACTTCTGATAAAATTCCATCGTTTGATGAAGTGGAATCTGTGATTGAAAAATTCTCTGGCGAAATTGTCCAAGAAGCCCCAACTTTTTCGGCAAAAAAAGTGAATGGAACTCCTTTTTATGAACTTGCTCGTAATGGAAAAAAAACTCCACATAGAAAAGCAAAGGTTACAATTTTCAAAATGGAGATTATAAATTACAGCGCTGGAAATCTTGTTGTGAGAGTGGACTGTTCAAAAGGGACTTACATGCGATCACTTGCACGAGACATTGGAAGGGCATGTGGTAGTGCTGCAACGCTGAGTGCAATTGCAAGAACGAGAGCAGGCAAATTTTCCATTAAAGATGCAACCACACTTACCCGGATTAGAAGAGGCGAAAAAAAAGGCTTTGTGAGTGTGGAAGATGCAATCACACTTCCCTGTTTGATTGTTGAAGATACGCACTCCTTTTTAAACGGTGTGGATATTAAAACGAATTTTGTAAAAGTTAAAGATAAAAATGGAAAATTTTTGGGTATAGGCAGAATTGAAACTGGAAAAATTCATCCAGAACGGGTGGCAAATGAAGATATATAAAGAAAATGACAGAATTTTAGAAAAAACAGTAGTTGCAATAGGAATGTTTGATGGAGTTCATTTGGGACACAAAGCACTTCTTAATGAGATGTTTCTGATTGCAAAGAAGAAAAAACTACTTCCCGTTGTTTATACATTTTCCAACCACCCGGTGAAAGAAACAAAAAGAAAATACCTCACACTCCTTTCTGAGCGACTCTTTCTTCTTAAAGAATTCGGTATTTCACATGTGTTTATTGCTGAACTTAGCAGAGAATTTATGCGTATGACTCCGGAAGAGTTTTTTGGTAGAGAAATTATTTCAAAGGTGAATGCATCCGCTGTAGTTGTAGGCGAGAATTTCAGGTTTGGCATAGGACGAAGAGGAACAGTTGAAACTTTAAAAGGGTTAGGAAAAAAAAGTGGGGTTTTAATAAAACCAGTTCCCCTTATTTCGATTAATGGCGTTACTGTAAGTAGTTCTCTGATTCACTCGTTAATAGAAAATGGTGAGGTTGAGAAGGCAAATACTCTACTTGGATATCCTTTTTTTGTGAGCGGAAAGGTAGTAAAAGGAAAAGGAATAGGAAGACTTCTCGGATTCCCAACTGCAAATGTTTCTTACAACAATGGATACAAAGTACTTCCCGGAAGAGGTGTATATGTTACTTTTGCTGAAATTTCTGGAAAAGTTTATGAGTCGGTTACAAATGTTGGGCTAAATCCGACGTTTGAAAATGCAAATACGGTGAAAATCGAAACACATTTTTTGAAGGTAAATGAGGATCTATATGGAAAGGAAATTTTGCTCCATTTTTTGAAATACATACGGCCTGAGAAAAAATTCTCCTCAAAAGAGGAACTTATTGAGAAGATCAAAGAAGACACAGAAATATCCAGAAGGTATTTCAAGGAACACCCACTGAAATGATGCGTCTTTCTATATAAAACTATTGTTCTATTAACTAAATTGGTATTTTGTAAACAGCAGCGAGACTTGTTTTTCCTTTTTCTGCAAGTTCTGTAAGGATTGGGATTATATTCTTTTTGTAATTCTCTCCAGAAAGGGATTTTTTATCAACTCCATGTGCGACGAGCAGAGGAATGACAACATCTCTGTTTGGAACGGCAAGTTGCGACATCGTTATGTCGTATATGCTATTCTTATGGAAGTTGTTTATTGCTTCTGAAGTGAGTCGTGCAGAAATAGCAGAGCGTTTTAATCCTTTAATGCCGGGTAGGACACCTGCAATGAAAACTCTTCCCGATTTGTATCTTGCAAAACCGAGGAAGTTTTTCAGAAAGAAGAAAATTTCCTTCCTCATTCTTTGCGATGCTGTTTTTGAGTTAATTCTTTCCAATGCTTCATTGAAATTTGGAAGCGAAATACTGATGCCTATTGTACGCCCGTTTTCCTCAGCAATGTAAACATTATCCCAATAAGGTGGAACGAGCATTTTAAGTCCTTTAACCATATAATCGAATTCTTTCTGTGTTAGTGTTCTTCCGTGTATATGCTCTTCTCCAAGCCATGCTTCTTTGTAAACTTCGTAAATACCGTGAATATGTTGCATTAAACTTTTTTTATTTACCTGTATTATCTCCACTCCGCTTCCTGCACGTTCAAAAAATTTTCTGGAGTTTTCTATGATCTTTTTCCACCCGTCAAGGTCGTTTTTCTCATATCTAACTGCAGTCCAATAATCGTCAATTTCAATTCCGTCTTGTTCAAATACTTCTTTGTACCATAGTGGATTATCTGGCTCCATGAAGAATATAAACTTTCCTGCGATTCTTAACCCAACTATGCCCTGTTCGTTGGGTCTTCCTGGGCCTATAAGATAGGAGAGTGAAGCATCTTTTTTCTTGAATTCCTTTGCCTCCTCTAATGTGAGTTCGATTATTTTCTTTCCAATTTCTCTATTTTTAAATTCTGGCCAGCCCAACCATACGACGGGCTTTCTTCCATATTGCAGGTGGTATTCGTTGTAAAGAGGATCATATAGCGCAATACTTCTCCCAACAGGGGTGCCGTTCTGGTAAACTATTATGAACTTTGCATCTGTTTTTTGTGTTTTGGTTTCAGATTGAAAGTATGGATTTTTCAATGGATTGAGGTCATCGGATTCTCCATTTAAAATAAGGTACCTTTGCTCTGGGAGCCCTGCTCTTGCATTGAATCCTGCTTTTAACATATCGTTTACTACTTTCTTATTTACTTCTTCCTTCCCATAAATTATTGCTTTGTAAGAGTTATTATTTCCAAATTTAATCGTTTTCATAAGCCTCCTTTAAATTCGATCTTTTTGAAACAATTATACGTGAAACAAAAAAAACCGCAATCACTTGTGGTATTTTTCTCCATTTATTATTGTGAGTGCTCTGTAAATTTGTTCTGCAAGGAAGAGTCTTGCAAGTTCATGTGGAAGTGTCATCCTGGAAAGTGAGAGAACAAAGTCTGCTTTTTTTCTCTCTGCTTCTGTGAAACCTTCTGCTCCACCTATAAAAAATGCAATGCTTTTTCCGTTTATCATTTTCAGTTCAATGAATTTTGCAAATTCCTCTGATGAAAGAAACTTGCCTCGCACATCCAGGAGTACATTAAAATAATCATTGCTGAAATAACGTTCAATGTTTACGGTTTTCACTTCTAATACCTCAAACGGTAAATAATGTTTTATTCGAGAAACGTAATCATTAACGCCTTCTCTTATGTATTCTTTTTTTAATTTACCAACTGCAACGAGTTTTATTTTCATCACTTTATTCTATAATGAAATGAAATTTGATAAAATGAGGTTGAGAATGGTTGAGATAAATGGAAGAAAAGCGGTTTTTGTCTACCGCGGAGAGGCTGAAGAGGTTTTCTTAAAGGGAAACTTCAATAATTTTCAGCCAGAGAAAATGTTGAGAAAGAGCGAAAATGTGTGGATTCTGGAAAAAGAATTTCCTTTAAATGCACGCTTTGATTACAAGTTTGTTGTAGATGGAGAGGAGATTCTTGATGCAGAGAACCCGTTCAGGAGTGAAGGAGGATTTGGCTTCAATTCGGAATTGAGAATGCCACATTTTCATTACCCTATTGCAACGGCATACCATAAGGATATACGGCATGGAAGAATCGCAAAGTATTCCATTTCAGATAAAATTTATTTTAAGTACAAAAGGGATATATACATTTACATTCCGCACTTTACTGTGAAGGAAAAAACTGCCGTAATTTTTCAAGATGGGCTTGAATACATTCTTTTTGGTGCTGCGAAAAACACGCTTGATTATCTCATACACACAAAGCGTATTCCACCTGTTTATGGGATTTTTGTTGACGTAAGAAAAAATAGAAGACTTAAAGAGTATTCCGATTTTTCGAGGTATGATGAATTAATATTGGAAAGAGTTATTCCGTTCTGTGAAAAGATGCTTGGATTTAAATTTTCAAAAAGATTTGCTGCTGGTGTATCGCTTGGAGGATTTGTTTCCATCTCTATACTTTTGAAAAACCCATCAGCGTTTCAAGGTGCAATTTCACAGTCAGGTGTACTGCTTTTCAATGAAGAAGGCGATTTTTCTCCGCTTTCGGGAAAGAAAATATATTTAGATGCAGGAAGGTATGAGACGAGACTTGATATGTCGATGAATATTGTGTACACGAACAGATATTTCGCAAAAGTTTTTTCACAGTTTGGTGCTGATGTTATTTTTAAACTGTGGAATGATGGCCACTCCTGGGGCAATTGGAAGGCGCACCTTCCATTTGCGTTGGAAAAAATGTTAGGAGGCAAAAATGATTCCCCGGATAATTGATCCAGAAGACGTGGAGAAGGAACTCAAAAAAACAGGTGTTGATGTTGCTGCTTTTGATATTTTCAATGCGAAGTCGCATTTTGTCCTTGCAAAACTTTCAGATGTTGATGCAAGGGGCGCCAATATTTTGAAGCAGGAGTTTATAGGTGCAGGTGGGGATGTCGCAGTTCACAGAGATGTTGCGAGTTGGAAAATTGAGAAAACTGATTGCATTATGATGGGAACGGAAAGAGTTTTCCGTAGGGTTTATGAGAAACTTGCGTTTGAGCCTTTTTTCGGACTTACGGAAGTAAGGAATGCAATAAAAATTCTTCTTGAGAACAAAAAACTCCAGGTTTACGAAATAGGAGGCAAGGAATTTGATTTTAACAATAAGAGGTTTTTGATGGGCATATTGAACATTACTCCTGATTCATTTTCAGATGGAGGGCTTTATTCGAATGTGGAGAATGCAGTAAAGCATGCGGAAGAAATGATCAGGGAAGGTGCTGATATAATTGATATTGGTGGTGAATCTACAAGGCCCGGTGCTGAGAAAGTTGACGAAAGCGAGGAGAAAAGGAGAGTTTTACCGGTTATAACTGCGATAAGGAAAAAATTTCCAGACGTTGCAATTTCTATTGACACTTACAAAGCAGGGGTTGCCAGAGAAGCAATTGAAGCAGGCGCCAATGTTATAAATGATATAAGTGGTTTACGGTTTGATAAAAATATGAAGTTCGTGGCAAAGGAATACGATGTTCCTGTTGTTGTAATGCACATAAAGGGAACACCGAAGGATATGCAGAAAAATCCTTTTTACGAAGATGTTGTTGATGAACTTCTCCGATATTTTGAAGAAAGGGTGAATTCACTTTCAGAATTTGGAATAAACAAAATTATATTGGATCCTGGAATTGGATTTGGGAAACGGGTTTCTGACAATCTTGAAATTATAAAAAATCTCAGAGCATTTACAGTTTTTAGAAAACCTATTTTGCTTGGGCTTTCAAGAAAATCTTTTCTTGGTGCTATTACAGGAGAAGACGTTAAAAATAGGCTTTTCGGCACTCTTGTTTCTGACACATTGGGTATTTTGAACGGAGCCAATATTTTGAGGGTGCACGATGTAAAACCGCATAAAGAACTTTTGGAGATTATGGAGGCAATTACAAATGCATAAAACTGTTATTGCAATTGGAACAAACCTTGGTGATAGAGAGAAAAATATCAAAACAGCCTTACGTATTGCTGAAGAAAACGGCATTTTTGTAAAAAAGATGTCGAGTTTGTATGAAACTGAACCGTATGGATATAAGGATCAGCCAGCGTTTTTAAATGCTGCTGCTCTCTGTGAGACAAATCTTTCTCCGAGAGAACTTCTCAATACTTTGCTTGCGATAGAGAAAAAAATGGGAAGAGTAAGAAAGATCCACTGGGGTCCAAGAATTATTGATCTTGATATTATTTTTTATGAAGATTTGGTAATCAATGAAATAGGGCTTCTTATTCCACATCCTGATATGCAGAACAGAGAATTTGTATTGAAGCCTCTTAACGAAATTGTTCCATGTTATGTGCACCCTGTTTTTTGCAAAACGGTGAGGACTCTTTACAAGGAGTTTGAAGATGCTCAAGAAATTAGTGGCGCTTTTTAAACTCACCGGGATATTTTTTTATATAGGACTTTTCACGCTTGGGGGTGGGTATGCAATGGTTCCACTCATGAAACAGGAAATAGTTGAGAAAAGAAAACTTCTCGATGTAGATACCTTTTATGAGATATTTGCAATTTCTCAAGTCACCCCTGGACCAATAGCAGTGAATATGGCAACATTTATAGGATACAAAGAGTATGGAGTGCCTGGTTCGATATTTACTACAACAGGAGTTATTCTTCCCTCTCTTATAATTATAATTTTAATCTCCCTTTATTTTGCAGATGCTGTTAAAAGCACATTTGTTCACAGATTTTTTATGGGAGTTCTTACCGGAGTTGTTGCTGAAATTGCCTACCTTACAATTGATGTCTGGAAACGGGCAAAGGTTGACATATTTTTCGTTGCGGTTTTTGTTTTATCTCTCATAGAAATCTTCATCATAAAACTCAATCCAATTTATGTTGTACTTATTGGTGGTGTGCTTGGAGTAATTTTCAAAACAAAGGGGTACCTGAATGAGAGAACTCGTTAAAATCTATTTTGAATTTTTTAAAATAGGGGCAGTTACTTTTGGCGGTGGTCAGGCAATGCTTCCCATTATCCAAAGAGAACTTGTCACAGATTTACACTGGATAACAATGCAAAATTTCCTTTACTTTGTCTCTGTTGCGCAAGTCACTCCTGGGCCAATAGCAGTGAATATGGCAACGTTTATAGGATACAATCTGGAAGGTTTCTGGGGTGCTATTGTCGCAACTCTTGGAGTTGCTTCGCCATCTTTTGCGATCATTGTGCTTATTGCTGCTGTACTGCACAATCTCAGCAAAACAGCTTTTTACAAGGCATTTATAAACGGCGTGAAACCTGTTATTGTCGCTCTTTTAATTGGCGCCATATACCTTATCGCACATGGCTCTTTTCACTCTATAACTCCGTACATTCTTGCGATTATTGCCTTTGCTATATTTATAAAATTCAAGGTTAATGCGTTTCTCTTACTTATAGGAATGGGTATTGCAGGAATTTTTCTCCTTAGATGATGTGAATCATTTGAAAGGGTATTTTTGAGACAAATCTCAATTTTTCATAATTCGTTTTTTGATCTTGACAAAATAAAATTTCTGTTCTATACTTCCTCATAAGGAGGTTGGTATGTCATCACATAATGATGTTGTATTAGACAGAGAAAGTGCTGTACCGCTTTATTTTCAGGTTGAAAACCTGATTAAAAGTTATATTAAATCTGGGAATTGGAAAAGTGGAGAGAAGATACCGTCAGAGCAAGAACTATGCAAAATGTTTGATGTGAGCAGGAACACGGTGAGAAAAGCAATAAGTGATTTAATTGAAGAAGG
Source organism: uncultured Caldisericales bacterium (assembly GCA_964465465.1). Classification (GTDB taxonomy): domain Bacteria; phylum Caldisericota; class Caldisericia; order Caldisericales; family Caldisericaceae; genus AUK232. The sequence continues at coordinate 29,977 of CAYXJW010000077.1, read as the reverse complement.
CATTCTTTACATAGAGCATGGTAAAGGAACTTTTGTTCCACACAAGATGTTCAACCATCCTTCCGAAAGGCTTCTTGGATTTTCCGAAGAGATGAAAAGAAAAAATGTTACACCGGGGGCAAAAATTCTTATAAGCAAATTAATTGATGCACCATCTTTTGTGAGAGATGTTTTGAAGGAAAAGAAGGTTTTTAATTTGAAAAGATTGAGACTTGCTGACGATAAGCCCATAGCAATAGAGAATGCTTATTTACCAGAAAGCAAATTTCCTGATTTGCTCAGTAGATTTACTGCAAAATCTTCTCTCTATGAGACGCTGAGAAAAAAGTACGGAGTTCAGCCGTATTATGCAACGGAAACAATAGAAGCGAGCCTTCCGAATGGCGAGGAAACTCAACTACTCAAAATCAAAAATGACAAACCAGTTTTAAGGATAGAGAGAAGAACGTTTATAAAAAGTGGTGAAATTATAGAGTTTGTTAAAGCGGTTTACAGGGCGGATATTTACAGAATAACTTTAAATCTGAGAAGAATATGAAAATAGGGATAGACTTAGGCGGAAGCAATATAAGAATATATTTTGAAGATGGGAAATCTGAATCGTATTCAGTGTTTTCCCAACCAGGCAATCCATTTGTAAATTCCGGTATTTTTGAATTTTTTCATGCAAAACTTAATGGGAAAAAGGCAGAGATTATTGCCTGTGCTGTTTCTGGAGGAGGTAGCCTTAAAACAAGAAACGAATTTAAGGAAAAACTCAGCCGATTTTCAAACAATGTTTTTATTTTTTCAGACGTTAAAGCAGTTTACCACTCTTTTTTTGGTAGAGAAAACGGAATAATTGTAATTGCAGGTACTGGCTCTGTAGTTTATGGAAAAAATAATTTTAAGGAAAAGCAAATAGGAGGGCTTGGTTATCTGTTTGGTGATGAAGGTGGGGGATTCTGGTTCGGCAAGGAGTTTTTGAGAAAGGGTTTATTTGATATGCAAACGGGAAAGTCAAGTGATTTTTCACAGGAAGTGAGCCGATATTTTGCAAGCCAGAACTATGCTGATATTTTAAGAGAAATATACTCCTCTCATTTTCCATCAAAACTCGTTGCAGATTTTGGGGCGACCGTTTTGAATTCTCACTCAGGGAGAGACATTCTTAAAATAGGTGCTAAAAAACTTGCAGAAAATATACGTACTGTCTCTGAACTTTTGAATTTAAGAATGCCGAAAATTGGGTTGTATGGGGGTGTTTTTGCACATTCTCCACTTTTTGAAAAAATGCTCAAAGAAAATGTTTCTGCATTTTTTGAAAAATGTGAATTCCCAGAGCAGGCGGAAAGGGTGGAGAAGGTAGTGATAAAAATGGCGGAGGAAGAAATTGAAAAGCCAAAAACTCATTAATGATTTTGAAACAGAGAAACTTGTCTATCTTATGTTTCAGAGTGCAAAGCGTTCGTTTGATGCAGTGGAAAATGCTTTACCGAACGTTGCAAAACTTATAGATTCTACTATTGAGGTAATCCAGAAAGGAGGCAAAGTTTTCTATATTGGTGCTGGAACAAGTGGGAGAATTGGAGTGCTTGATGCGTCTGAAATTTATCCAACGTTTGGTGAAGAGAATTTGGTTAATGCTATTATTGCAGGTGGTAAAGAAGCAATTTTTAAAGCAAAGGAATATGCTGAGGACTCTTCAGACTCTGGTAGAAAAGATTTGCAGGAAGCGGGATTTACTCAATCTGACATTGCAATAGGCATTTCGGCGAGTGGAAGAACTCCTTACGTGCTTGGAGCGTTAAAGTATGCTCATTCGATTGGAGCAAAGACCGGGCTTATTGCGTGTAGAAAAGTGAATTATGATTTTATTGATTTAGTTGTTGTTGCTGATACTGGAGATGAGTTTGTGCGCGGCTCAACACGTTTAAATGCAGGAACTGCCGAGAAAATAATTTTGAATATGATTTCAACGATTTCAATGATTAAAACTGGAAGAACGTATGGTGATCTTATGGTGGCAGTTGTTCCGTCCAATAAAAAACTTATTGACAGAGCAACAAAAATCGTTTCTTATCTCACTGGAGCACCGTATGAGGTTGCGAGAAAAGTAACCGAAGAAACAAAAGATGCACGCATAGCTGCTCTTATGCTTAAAAAGGGTTTATCTAAAAAAGAAGCACAAGATTTACTTAAAGAAAGGGGGTTTAACTTCCCAAAGGCGTATGAAGGTTAGATTGGGCATAGAAAATTTAAAGAAAATTGAAAGAAAAAAGACAATAGGGCTTTTTTCGAATATATCTGGTGTTTCCTCAGATTGGAATAGAAGTATTGACATAATAAAACCCGACTTTGTTTTTACCGGAGAACACGGTTATTATGAAGAATTTTTACCGGGAGAGCAATATTTTGATACAAAAGATCCTGTAAGTGGCATTCCGTTTGTAACGATATATTCAGATGCAAACTGCAAGAAGTTTGCAGATATTGATATTCTTTATGTAGATATACAGGATGTAGGAATGAGGTGCTTTACTTATGTAAGCAATCTTTATGATATTGTGTCTTGCTCTGCGGAACTTGGTTTCGATGTTATTATTTTAGATAGACCTAATCCGTTGTCGGCAACTCAAAGTTTTGGTGAAACGAATGCAGATAATTTCTCCATAATCTCTCCTCCTTTTTTGCCTTTTCTGTACCCTTTTACGATCGGAGAGCTCGGTTTGTTCTTTGGAGAAAAACTTAATGGGAATGTGAAAGTTGTTCGAATGGAGAATTACCAGAGGGATATGTACTATGAAAACACCGGGCTCCCGTTTTCTTCACCTTCTCCAAATTTAAGTTCTATTCAATCTGTATATTTATACCCTGCACTTGTTTTTGGCGAAGCGTTCAATGTGTCTGTTGGAAGAGGCACCACTAAACCGTTCAGGGTGATAGGTTCTCCCCGAATAGATATGGAAGATTTTCTTGATTTTATCATTAAAAACCAGATAGAGGGATTGCTTGTAAAACCAGCTGTTTTTATTCCGTTCTGGGATAAATTTCACGGGGAGAGATGCTTTGGTGTAGAATTTTATGTTAATGATCCTGAAAAGTTCCGTCCGTTTAAACTTGGTTTTAAACTCATTGAATATTTTTTAAAAAATAAGATCCATCAGACAACGTGGAGGGGTGGAAATTTTCTCAATTTTCTATATAATGAAAAAATTTTACCCGAAATAGAAAAGCGAGGCGTAGATGCATTTTATAAAGAAGAAGAGGAGAAAGGAAAAGCGTTCTTAAAAGTGGCCGAAAAGCATTTTATATATCAAAAATCAAAAAAGCAAAGGAGGTTGCTATGAAAGCAAAAACAAAAGTACTCTCAGTGGTACTTGCCGCAATGCTTCTGGTCATGATGTTCGCTGTAAAGCCAGTAGCGTATGCGGGAAATGGATTTAAGGACGTGCCGTCAAACTATTGGGCGGCGAAGGAGATTAACTATCTTGCTGCAAAGGGTGTAATTGCAGGATTCCCGGATGGAACGTTTAGACCGGAACAGGGTGTTACGAGGGAACAATTTGCAAAACTTGTTGTTGTAGCAAAAAAATTGCCTCTTGTACGTCCTGCAAAGCCTACGTTCAGTGATGTAAGCCCGAGCAGATGGTCTTATCCGTATGTTGAAGCAGCAGCTAAGGCAGGCTACATAAAAGGAATTGGTGGTGGAAAATTTGGTCCAACACTCGGAATAAGAAGGTGTGATCTTGCTGTTTTATTAATTAGAGTTTTAGGTAAACAGGCAGAGGCTGCAAAAATCACAGAACCCGTGTGCTTTGCAAATGATGAGAATAAAATCCCAAAATATGCTGTTGGAGCAATGACACTTGCCTACAACAACCATTATCAACTTTTAACTTACAGGACAGGAAGAATGGCGGCTCCGATGGCTACAGCAACTCGTGCTGAAGTTGCGAAAGCCATCTATATGATGCTTGTGCCTCCTGCTGAGTCTTCTGTCATTAACCTTGCTTCTGGATCTGAGCCAGACACATTGTTTGCACCTCTTGCGACGATTGGTGCTGCAATTGATACTCTGACATTTGCAACTGCACCTATGGTTGGTCTCAATAATAAGGAAGAAGTGTTTCCTTATGCGATCAAGGAAGTTCCGTCAGTTGATAACGGAAGTGCAGTAGTTTACACAGTAAATGGTGAAAAGAGGATGAAAGTTACGGTTCATCTTAGAAAAGGTCTCAAATGGTCTGATGGAGTTCCTGTAACATCTGCCGATGCAGTATTTACTGAAAAGATGCTTGCAGATCCTAAAGTAAGAGTAGTTAATAGATCTGCTGCAACAGTTATTGACAAAGTAGAGACTCCAGATAAATACACTATTGTTTATTATTATAAAAAAATTGATCCTAAATTCGTTTTGGGTCGTTCGCTTCTTCCTGCTCACGTATTAAAACCTATTTATGATAAAGATCCTGCTGCATTGAACAGTTGTAGTTTCAATGAAAAACCTGTTACAGATGGGCCTTATATGATCGATAGATGGGTAAGAGGTTCTTACATTAGACTTGTTGCAAATCCGTATTATCCCTGGGGTAAACCTCTCATTCATAGTGTTGTTATAAAATACATACCTGATGCAAACACACGTCTTGCAAACCTCATTGCAGGGACGGTAGATGTTGGACAACTTAACCCCGAACAGGCAAAAGTTCTGTCTAAGAATAAGAATTTTGTTGTAACGTGGGAAGAAACGGAAAAAGGAATGACATATATAGGTGTGAATTGTAGTAATCCTTTCCTTGCGGATAAGAGAGTAAGGCAGGCGATAGCCTATGCAATTAATAGGGAAGAATATTCCAAAGAAGTTTATGATGGAAAGGCAGGGCTCTGTCATGGTCCAATTATGAAGAGTAGTTGGGCATTCTATCCAAAAATGAAACTCTACACTTATCAGCCGGATAAAGCAAGGCAGTTGCTTAAAGAAGCCGGTTGGACTATGGGACCTGATGGAATCCTTGTGAACAAAGAAGGTAAGAAATTCATTGTAACTCTCGGATCTACAACTGGATCTTCCTCTATGAAGATTGTTACATTTGTTCAGGCAAACCTTAAAGCAATCGGTATTAAGGCTATCATAAAAGCATATCCTCTTGTAACATACTACACAAGAATCGTTCCTCGTGGTGAAGTTGATCTGTACCGTGCAGGGTGGATTGAAGATCCGCTATTCCCTGGTTCTTTGCTTTCTTACAGGATCGACCAGATTCCAACGGCTGAAAACGGATGGAAAGGCTTAAACTGGAGTAGATGGAGAAACGAAGAAGCAACTAAGGAAACAATACTTGCATACTCTTCTTTGAGCAGGGCTGAAAGGAAGAAACACTATTGGAGATTCCAGCAGTTATTTGCAGATGGAATTCCTGAAATTCCGTGGCTTGAAAGAATTAAAATTACCGCAAAGAAAGCAAACCTTGTTAATTATGTAGGAACAAAGGGTGGAGTTAACAGGTACGGTTGGAACGCTTCGTTCTGGTACTTCGAAAAGAAATAATATAGCGTTGTTGAACAAAGAGGAAGGGCATTTTGCCCTTCCTCTATATCTGGAGGTAAAATGAAGAACTACATATTGAGAAGGCTTTTAATAATAATTCCAGAATTTATAGGGATAACGCTGATTGCGTTTTTCCTTTTCAGTTTACTTGGAGATCCGTTTGCTGAACTTCAAACAAATCCGTTTATAAGCCCATCGGATATAGCGGCTTTGAAACATATGTATGGTTTTGATAAGCCGGTTATGCTGCGATACTTCTATTGGTTTTTTGCAATGCTTAGAGGTAACTTCGGAATTTCTGCAGTGACAGGTGAACCAGTGATAAAAATGATAGCAAGGGCATTACCAATTACTCTTTCCATAAACATATTTACTTTCACTATTGCACTATTTGTTGGGATCTGGATTGGTTTTAAATCAGCGGTAAAGCAGTATTCATTTTTTGATCATTTTTTTACTGGAATTTCATACTTCGGAATTGCGATGCCGCATTTTTGGTTTGGACTTATGCTAATGATTCTATTTTCGGTAAAACTCCATTGGTTACCACCTGGAGGTATAATGACACCGGGAATGGAAAGTGCTCCTCTTATTGCCAGAATTCTTGATAGGGCAAAATATCTTGTTATGCCGATAATTGTGATCAGTCTTGGTAGTATTGCTGTTTGGGCACGTTATACGCGTTCCTCTGTCCTTGAGATGTTGAGAAAAGATTACGTTAGAACGGCGAGAGCAAAGGGCCTTTCAGAAAGAGCAGTTTTGAAGAAACATGTATTCAGAAATGCGCTGAATCCAATTGTAACACTCTTCTTTCTTTCTTTACCCGGGCTATTGGGTGGTTCTGCTGTTACTGAACAGGTTTTTTCCATACCTGGAATGGGCAGGCTTGTTATTCAAGCCGTTATGAACAATGACTATATGGTGGCTATGGGAGGAATAATAATGTATGCAGTCATTCTTCTAATTAGTCTTGTTATTGCGGATGTAATGTATGCCCTTATTGATCCAAGAATAAAGTATTCGTGAGGTTCCTATGGTAGAAAATAAAGTGTTAACATTGAATGAAGAAGAATCATTTTCATATTGGGGAAAGGTTTTTAAAAGGCTTAAAAGACACAAACTTGCAATGGTGAGTTTGTATATTCTTATTGCAATAATTCTTATTGTGGTATTTGTCCCGATGTTTGTTCACATAGATCCAGATAAGGTAGATCTTGCACAAGCATTGCAGCCCCCTTCATGGCATCACCTTATGGGAACCGATGACAACGGAAGAGATGAATTTATTAGGCTTCTATACGGTGGTAGAATTTCCCTTCTCGTTGGTTTTGCTGTAACGTTTTTTAGTGGCCTGTTAGGTATTTTTGTTGGCCTTTGGGCAGGATTTAAACGAGGATTTCTGGATAACTTTCTTATGAGAATTAATGAGATTATGATGACAATTCCAGAACTTCCTCTTCTTATTGTTGCTGCAAAGATGCGGTTCATACCAAACAGCGTTGTGAAACTTATCGTTATTATGTCGGCATTTGGTTGGGTGGGTATTGCGAGGCTAATAAGAGGTGAAACCCTTTCGGTGCGGGAAGAAGAATATGTGGAAGCCTCTAAAGCTATTGGAGTTCCCGATCGAACTATTGTATGGAAACATCTTTTCCCTAACACGATGGCTGTAAGTATAGTATGGGCTACGTTGAGAATAGGAAGAGTAATTATAGCGGAAGCAACGCTCTCCTTCTTTGGTTTAGGTGTTCAGCCTCCAACACCGAGTTGGGGAAATATGCTTTTAGGTGCACAAACTTATATCTGGACTTCTCAGTGGCTTGTATGGTGGCCTGGACTTTCTATTTTACTTGTTACTCTTCTTTTCAACTTTCTTGGAGATGGGTTGCGTGATGCGATGGACCCAAAACTCTTCTTATGAGGCGCATTGGAATTTCAACGATAGGAATTTTATTGCACCATAAAGGTGTGGAAATTGTTAAAAAAATAAATGCTGATGAAGTAGAATTTGTTATGGAATTTAACGAAGACAGGATTATAGATGGCAATTTTGAAAAATCAATCCATGCTCCACACCATTACACAAACATTTCTGCCTTAAATGACTCATCTCTTGAATTTACGAAAAACGAAGTTAAAAAGTTTTTCAAGTTTGGTTGCTCTGTTGTGGTGCATGAGGGAAGAAGCATTACAAATTTTAATGGCTGGAAAAACGAATCTTTGAAAAGGATGGAAAAAACGCTTTTTGAACTATCCCAGTCGGGATTGCTCTTTCTGGAAAATATTACACCTTCTTCTTATTTTAAAACCATAGATGAATTTTTTAATTTCGTTATGGAGTTTGAAAATTTAAAAGTGTGCCTGGATATTCCACACGTGTATGCAAATGAAGGAAACCTTAAAGATTTATTTTCCTTAAAGGATTCTTATAAGGAAAAAGTTGGAAAGATTCATATAAGCGATACAACTTACGGGAAAGACTTACATCTTGCACTGGGTGAAGGGACACTCCCATTAAAAGAAATTTCTGCATTTTTGAAAGGTTTTGATGTTCCTGTGATAAACGAGGCAGTTCCGAGAAATTCAGAACATATAATTGAGTTTTTCAACATGGAAATTAAAAAAACGAGGGAGATCATTAATGAGTGATGCAGCAAGGGTTTTTATGTTTGGTTTTACAGAAAAAATCCTTTCAGGAGAAAGGCTAAAATTTTTCAAATCCGTTGGAGCGAAAAATTTTATTCTATTTGGAAGAAACCTTGCAAACCTTAATAAGAATATAGAGATCATTAAGAATGAATTTGAAGATCCTTTAATAGCAATTGATCAGGAAGGCGGAATTGTGAGAAGAATTACTGAGACTGACGATTTCTTTTTTGGTAATATGAACGCTGCAATGTCGAGTTCTGCCTCTTATATAAGAAACATTTATTTTAAAGTTGGTAAAGTGCTGTATGAAAAGGGCATAAATCTAAACCTTGCGCCGGTTGCAGATGTGTATTTGAAAAAAGGGAATTCAATAAGCATTCGCAGTTTTGGAAGTGATCCAATAAAAGTCTCACTTTTTGTGAATTCTGCTATAGAGGGGTTGCATAATGCAGGTGTACTCTCCACGCTTAAGCACTTTGTAGGATATGGTGCTGCAGTTAAAGATCCTCATAAAGGGCTGCCTGTTTTTAGTGGCAGCACTGAAATGTTGAATAAAGCGATTGCACCTTTCAGAAGTGCGGCAAGCATATCTGATTTTGTAATGACTGCGCATATTAAAGTAAACGAAATTGATCCTGAAAATCCTATTACATTTTCCAGAAAGGCGATTTCAATTTTAAGGAAAGAGGTGGGATTCAGTGGGCCAATTATTACCGATTGCCTTGAGATGGGAGGTGCAATGATCTATCCTGTTAGTGAAATAGCGGTGAATGCATTGAACGCAGGGAATGATATTCTCATTGTTTCGCATACGCTTGAAGTTCAAAAAGAGATGTTGCACTCAGTTGAAAAAAGCGGTATCCGTTTGAACCATCACATAGAGCGCATTGAAAGTGTTTCAATAAAGTCATCTGCTATAGAGCATGTGGGCGATCTTAAAAAATATGTTTGTCTGTATAAAAATGATAATTTCGTTCCGAAGAGTGAATTTCATTTCCTTTTCCCTGAGATTGCACAGGAAGTGCAGGTTGAGGAAATGAAAATTCAAAAGGGAGATTTTTCAGTGGATCCCGGAAGGGATGAAATTGAAAGAGTTTCTTCATCTGTTAAGTTAGATAACGTTGTTCTTGTCTCTTATAATGCATTCAGACATAGAGGCCAGATATTGCTTGCAAAAAAGATTAAAGAGAGTGGTAAAAAAATCTGTGTAATTGTTGCTGGAGATCCTGCCGATGTACGAGAATTTCAATTTGCAGACTGCATTTTGCTTACTCTTTCTCCTCTCGAAAAAATCGTAAAATACGCACTTTCTGTTGTACGTGGCAATGAGAAAGCAAACGGTGTTATACCGGTTTCGGAGGAAGTTTTATGGAAAGAATAAATGAGATGATAAAGGATGCGATTAAAGATAAAGTTGCAACAGCAGTTGCTGTTGCAGTTGTGAGAAAGAATAAAACCCTGTTTTTTGTTGAGGGAAGAGAAGAAGAGAATGGCGCAGAAATAACAAAGGATACGCTTTTTGACATAGCCTCACTTACAAAAGTTGTGTTTACTGCTCCGCTTGTTTTAAAATTTGCCGAAAAAGGAATGATTTCCCTGAAAGACAATTTAAATTTTTACATAGATGGATTTCCTGAGGACATAACAATTCTATCATTGTTAACGCACACTTCCGGGATTGTTTCATGGCTTCCGCTCTATTCAGAAAATTGTAAAGGTATGCCTAAAAGGGTTGAAAATGTGCCCAATATTACCATTTACAAAGCGGTGGAGCAGATTAAGAAATGCGGTATAGTGCATAAACCTTTTGAGAAAGTTGAGTATAGTTGCATGAACTATATTCTACTTGCATACATTCTTGAAAAAATTTCAGGGCAACATCTAAAAACTCTTGCAGAGAATTTTTTTAAAGAATTAGGTATGAAAAATACCTGTTTTAATCCATCTCGTAAAAAACGAATCGTTGCTACTGAACAGATAAAAGGAATTGTACATGATGAAAATGCGCGTGCCCTTTCAGGAATTAGTGGGAATGCAGGGATTTTTTCATCTATCTATGACCTTGCAATTTTTACGAAAATGCTCCTTTTAAATGGAATGGCAGAATCAGGAAGAGTTCTCACGCCTTATTCCATTAGACTTATGCAAACTGTTCAAACTGGTAAACTCTATCCACGAAGGACAGTTGGCTGGGTTTATGGGAAAGATTTTAACGGTGCTCCAGACTTTGCCTCTGAAAACTCAATAGGGCATTCTGGATTTACTGGCACTTCCATGTTTCTGGATTTTGCAGAAGATGTTGCAATTATTATTCTTACTAACCGTGTTTATTATGGGAGAGAGAATAAAAAGCATCTGAGATTCAGGCGAATTCTCAGCAATGCAATCTATGGAGAACTTCTATGAGAGCAATTGGAATGATGAGCGGTACGTCTCTTGACGGGATTACTGTTGCTTTTATTTCTTCCGGAATAAATGGAGAAGATTTTAAAGTGCTTTCATTTAAAACGTATCCGTTTTCTGAAAAGACACGTTCCTTTATAAGGCATACGATCTTAAAGGGCAGAGTAGAAAGTATTTCGCTTCTCAATTTTTATATAGGAAAACTCTATGCACGTTATGCTATGAAGTTCATGAGAGAAAACAGGATCAAGCGAGAAGATGTTGAAGTAATAGGGATGCACGGACAAACAATTTTTCACACGGAAAAATCAGAATCCCTGAATGGAATTACCATTAGTGGTCATACGTTTCAGATAGGTGAGCCTGCATTTCTTGCGGTTAAAACTGGAATTACTGTGGTATCAAATTTCCGTTCCAAGGATGTGGCAGTTGGCGGAAGGGGTGCGCCGCTCATACCTCTATTTGATTTCCTTGTTTTTTCAAAGGTTAAAAAGCACATTGCCGTTCAAAACCTTGGAGGAATTGGAAATGTAACTTTTCTTTCAGGCAAAAAGTTTTCTCGCGTAGTTGCGTTCGATACAGGTCCCTGCAATATGCTTCTTGATGGTGCAGTGAAGTTATTGTATGGAAAGAATTTTGATGAAAATGGAAAAATTGCATCGCTGGGAAAAGTGTCTAACGAACTTTTCTTAAAACTCTCTAAAATTCCATACTTAAAGAAAAAGCCCCCAAAGAGCACAGGTAGATCCGAATTTGGCGAAAAATTTTTAAGAAATGTGTTAAAAGGATTTGAAATGATAAAAAGAGAAGACATCGTTGCTACCTTAAATAAGTTTGTTGCATTTACTATTTATAAATCGTACTCAGATTTTTTACCGCCTATTGATTATGTAATACTTTCTGGTGGAGGGGTTTTTAATAAAACTCTTGTTTCTAACATTCGTTCATATTTAGATGTTCCGGTATATATTTCTGATGAGTTTGGTGTTCCTGCTGAGGCAAAGGAGGCAGGGGCATTTGGACTTTATGCTTTGAGAACAATCCATAAGGAATTTTCGAATTTGCCTCATTCAACTGGTGCATCAAAAAAAGTGATACTGGGGGATATAACATATGCGAAATGAGTATTATATGCACAGGGAGATTTTTGAAACTCCTGACGTACTTGAGAGAATTCATAAGAACAGGAACAAAATTGCAAAAGTTTTTGAAGAGATAGTTAAATTTAATCCGGTAAACATTATGGAGGTTTCAAGAGGCACATCTGATAATGCTGCGCTTTACGGACGTTATGCGCTTGAATATGCTGCGCGCCTTCCAGTTTCTCTTGCTGCGTTTTCTCTTTACAGTTGGTATGGACGGTTTCCGAACACGAGTAAAACAGTTGTGATAGGTATTTCGCAATCTGGAGAAACTGAAGATGTATGCAGTGTAGTGAAGATTACCGGTGATTCAGGAGCGTTGACGCTCGGTATAACAAACACAAAAGAAAGCACGCTTTTTAAAATAAGCAAAAGAGCGATTTATCTTGGTGCAGGAAAAGAAAAAAGTATTGCAGCAACAAAAACTTATAGCGCTACATTAATGGTTTTTCTTGAACTTGCCGTTCTTTTTGGTGAAAGTGCAGATTTTAAAAAATTATTTAAAGGTGTAGAAAATGTACTTTCAAGGGAAAGTGAAATTTTTGACATTGCTGAGCGGTACAGATTTGCAAATGACTTTATTGCGATTGGTAGAGGTTTCAACTATGCTACATGTAATGAAACAGCGCTGAAGATGAGAGAAACTTCACAAATTAATGCGGTGGGATTTTCTGCTATAGATTTTCTGCATGGTCCATTGGCAAGCGTCTCACCTCTTATTCCAATAGTTTTCTTTATTCCAGATGATGCAACATTTTCCTCAAATTTAGAGGTTTTAAGAAAGATAAAGGAAAAAGGTGGAGATGTACTTGTGGTTTCTGATAGAAAAGAAGCCCTTGATGCTGGAGATGTTTCTTTTTCCATTCCATCTTCAGACACACTTTCTTATCCGATTGTAAATGTGGTTTTCTCGCAAATGCTCTCTTTTAGTATAGCAGTTTTGAAACACAAAAATCCTGATAAACCACAATTTCTCAGTAAAATAACAAAAGGAGTGTAGGTAATGAAGATAAATGCAGAGAAAATGTTTATTCCTGAGTTTTTAGAGGGAAAATTTTGCATTAAAGAAGAAAACGGAGTGATCACTGAAATAGAAAATGGATTTTGTGATGATGCAATCAACGGGAGGCCTTTTTATGTTGCTCCCGGATTTGTTGATGTTCACATTCATGGTTTTGGTGGTTCTGACATTTCGGAGGGAAGCGTAGATGCACTTTTCAACATTTCTAAATCACTTGCCAAAACAGGAACTGCAAATTTCCTTCCTACGTTCGTTGCAATTCCATTTAACGAACTCAAAAAGATCATAGAATCTCTTACACCGATTTTGAAAAAGGCAAAAGGCTCTTTCCCGCTTGGATTTCATATAGAGGGAGGTTTTGTAAACAGGAATAAATGTGGGGCAATGAATCCGCGCTATTTTCTTAATCCATCTATCCAGTATGCAGAAGAACTTATTTATTATAAGAGCGTAAAAATGTTTACGGTTGCACCTGAACTTAATGGTGCAATTGATGTGATTGCTTTTTTGAAAAATAGAGGTGTTGCAGTTTCCATTGGCCATACAGAAGCAAATTTTGAAACTGCGAGAAGTGCATTTCTTGCCGGGGCAGAATCAATCACTCACCTTTTTAATGCAATGCCACATTTTCACCACAGAGACACAGGAGTTATAGGTGCTGCATTTTCGCTTCCATTTTATTTACAATTCATAGGAGATGGTGTGCATACATCAAGAGAAGTTTTTAAAATTATGCACCTCGTTAAAGAAAGGGTTGCTCTTATTACAGATTCCACAGAGGCAGGGGGAATGCCCAAAGGAAAGTATATGCTTGGGGATTACGAGATATTCACAGATGGTATTTCAGCCCGTCTTGAAGATGGAACTCTTGCAGGATCCGTACTTTCGATGGACAGAGGTGTGAGAAACTTGATTCGGTTTGGTGGGTTCTCAAGAGAAGAGGCAATACGGGCTGCAACGGAAATACCTGCAAGAAGTATTGGGGAATTCAGCATGGGGAAAATCAAAAAAGGTGCATATTCCGATTTTGTTTTCCTTGATGAAAACTTTGAGGTAAAGATGACAATTTCGAAAGGAAGGGTAATTTACGATGCAAGATAGAATAATAGATGTAAAAATCTACCGGGTGAAAGTTCCTTTGCGGGAAATATTCAAAATTGCAACTGGAAGCAGGGTAGATTATGAAGGCATTATTATTGAAATTAACACGGAAAAGGGGTTTACAGGTTTTGGAGAGGCAGTACCTGTTCCATATGTGTTAAAAGAAACTGTTCCACAGGTTTCTGATTTTCTCAAAGAATTTTCAGCATTTCTTATGGGAAAAAATCCATTGGAACGTGGTTCTATTTTGAGAAAACTTAATACTGTAAGTGCTCCACATTCTGCCAAAACTGCTGTTGATATGGCACTTTTTGATATAGAAGGAAAAATTGCAGGAATGCCTGTTTACCAGATATTTGGCGAGGATTCAGAGAGAATTCTCACATCAGGGACAATTAGCATAGGTAGTAAAGAGGAAACATTAAAGAGCGCAGAAGATTTACTGAAAAAAGGGTTTAAAGCACTTAAAATGAAGGTGGGGCTGAATTTGAGAGAAGATATTGAAAGGGTTAAACTTGTACGAAGCATTGCTACGGAAGAAAAATTATACCTTGATGCAAATCAAGGATACACTCCAGATGAGGCAATAGAGTTTGCAAAGAATGTTGCTGAATTTGGGATTTCTTTTATAGAACAGCCCGTTTCTGCAGATGATATATCTTCTTTGAAAACAGTAAAAGACAATTCTCCAATTCCTATTATGGCAGACGAGTCTGTTAAGACAGTTAGTGATGCTTTAACGCTTCTTCGTGCAGATGCTGTAGATTATATAAATGTCAAACTGACGAAGGCTGGAAGCATTGCAGAGGGTTTGAGGATAGCAGACCTCACTCATCTCTTTGGAAAAAAGGTGATGCTGGGATGTATGGTGGGAAGCCCTCTTCTCATAGCCGGATCATTTTCACTTTATAAGGCAGGGCAGTTCGATTTTGCAGATCTCGATGGATTTTTGACGTTTTATGAAAGCCCTGTTTATGGTGGTGCGTACCTGGAAAACGGATTCTTGAAAATTTCATCTGGAAATGGATTTTCCGTAACAGGCGTGAAAGGAAAGTATACAAGGAGGATTTAATGAGTTTAGAAAAAGAGATAATTGAACACTATGCGGAACTTGAAAAAATTGAAACTCCGTTTTATCTGTACTCAGAAAAGATTCTTGAAGAGTATGCAACCAGAGTTCTTGAGTCCCTTGGTTCTGTGGGTGAGGTGTTTTATGCGTTGAAGGCAAATTCCAACCCATATATTCTTGAAATTTTGAGCAGTTTTCATTTCGGTGCAGATTGTGTTTCAGGGAATGAAATAGAACTTGCAAGCAGAAAAGGATTTAAAAGAATTTTCTTTTCTGGAGTTGGAAAAACTAAAAACGAGTTAAATGTTGCCAGAGAAAAAGGAGCAGAAATCAATGCAGAATCATTGGAAGAAATTCGGCTCATTTCTGAAGTTATGCCTGACTCTGAAATAGGCATAAGAATAAATCCAGGTGTAGATCCTCATACGCACAGGTACATAACAACCGGTACAGAGGAAAACAAATTTGGAATCCCGATTTCACGGGCAAGAGAAGCATTTCTTCTTGCGAAAGTATTGGGAATTGAACCGGTGAGAATTCATTTTCACCTCGGCTCTCAAATATTTGATAAAAATCCTTTCATTGAAGCGCTTGAAGTTGCGCTTTCTCTTGCAGCAGAACTTATGGAAGATGGGATAAAGATAAGAGAAATTGATTTTGGTGGAGGGTATGGTATTTCTTATGAGAAAGAAGACAGTGAATTTTTGCTTGAACGATTTGTATCAGATGTTAAAAATATGGTTAGTGGAAAATACAGACTGCTTTTTGAACCGGGGAGATTTGTTGTTGCAAGGTGCGGTGCAGTGGTTTCACGCGTGTTATATAGAAAAGCAGGGATGAAAAATTTCATTATCACAGATTGTGGAATGAATGACTTTATACGCCCTGCACTTTACGGTGCAAGGCATAGAGTTGTTTTTGTACCTGAAAGAAAAGAAAAGAGATTGGTTGCAGATATTGTCGGTCCAATTTGTGAGTCTGCAGATTTTATTGCTAAAAATGTGGAAATTGCGTTGCCTCAGAAAGGTGATTTTGCTGTGGTGCTTGATGCCGGTGCATACGGATATGTAATGTCCTCGAATTATAATTTACGTTGCAAGCCTGCTGAATACCTTCTCAAAAAAAACGGAGAGATTATTTTGTTAAGAAAAAAAGTTTGCCCGGAAGGGTTTTGATGTAATATATAAAAAGCGGGCAGAAATGCCCGCTTTTTGAAAGTTTGTAAAGATGTTTTTACTTTTCAAGTTTTTTGTAGCAGAGCCACCAGTCGTAGCACTCTATTTCGCCTTTTTCCTTTGCCTTTTCTCTTTCTTTAATCGCTTTTGAAGTATTTGCAGGTGGGACGATTACCTTGTTTCCAATGAGTTCGTTGTTAGGCCATTTGTGTGGAAGGGCGACTTTTTTCTCATCGCTTGTTTTGAGTGCTTTTAATGCACGAAGAACTTCGTCCCAATCGCGTCCTACTTCTGCTGGATAGTATATAATTGCTCTTATTGTTCCTTTTGGATCAACAATAAATACTGCTCTTGCTGTTGAGGAAGCACCACTTGGAATCATTCCGAGTTTTTCTGCGAGTATTCCTCTGTCATCTGCAATAAATGGGAATTCAATTTCAACTTTAAGATTATCTTTAATCCATTCAGCCCATTTGAGGTGTGAGAATACCTGATCTATACTTAGACCTATCACTCCTGCACCGAGTTTTTCAAATTCCTTTAACCTCACTTGCATTGCATAAAACTCAGTTGTGCACACGGGTGTAAAATCTGCAGGATGTGAAAAGAGTACAAACCATTTACCTTTAAATTCATCAGGCAACTTCATTTTGCCTTTTGTTGTCATAACTTCAACTTCTGGAAATTTTTCTCCAATTGCTATCATTACTGCCTCCTTAAATTTTATTTGTTATATTATAATCATTTTAATTTAAATTGCAATAGATTTTTAAGCAAGATTAAAAATAAATTGTATAATTAAGAAAAAAAAGAAGAGTTTTTAATTGAAAAAAATTAGCAAAGACTATAGATCCGTTGAACTAAATGGCAAAATTGGATTTAGAATTATAATTACATCTTCATCCAAACGAACTTTGGTTTTGCTATACCGTAAAATGCGCTAACTCCTTTACCAATGCACCACGCCCATCTCTGATTTCCGTAATCGTAGTGCCACCATTCACCTGCATAATTTCTAAATCCAACAGCCTCCATTATATTAAACAGCAGTCTTCTGTTGAGAAGTATTTCCGTTTCTTCCTTTGAGAGTTTTTCTCCACGCTCAATTTTTTCTTCATAAAAGCGAGTGTGCGTATTTTCAGAAATCTCATCAAATTCGGTTCCCATATTTAGCGGAATCCCGAATGAGTCAACTATTGTTAAATCAACTGCACCTCCTGTCTCATGAGGTGGCGGTTCGTTTTCATTTTCAGATGGAAACGCAATAAACTCCTCTGCAAGGGCTGAAATTTCGCTATATGTGGCATCTGGATTTTTTAATTTTAGCATTTCTTTTACCTTGCTGTATAGAGATTTCTGCACTTTTGCAGGCCTCCATGCATCGAACACGAGAATCTTAAAACCTTTTGGAAGCATATTTGCTGCACGAAGAAGTCTTTTATAAGCACCTTCACGTAAATAGCCTACTGGTAATGCTCCTTTTATTCCTTGAATAAAATATTCCGGTTGGTTAACAATCTTTTCT
The DNA here is from genome assembly GCA_964465465.1 of uncultured Caldisericales bacterium. Taxonomy (GTDB): domain Bacteria; phylum Caldisericota; class Caldisericia; order Caldisericales; family Caldisericaceae; genus AUK232. The sequence goes on along the minus strand of CAYXJW010000077.1, from coordinate 12,362 downwards.
GGAAAAGTGCCAATGGGAACAAGTTTCTCTCCTGATTCCTCTATTTTTACGTTTTTTATTTCGGTGCAGTTTTCCTCTTTCATTGTATGAATAGGCAAAGCCTTAAATCCCTTAATACTTAGTTTTGTGCTTTTCATTTTATTTACCTCCAGAATATTAAAGCAATTATACGGATTTTGCGTTTCAAAGCAATATTTTTATAATAGGCTACAATGAATTTAGCTGATGAAAAGTTCTGGATAAGTTTGCTAAAGAATCCTGATGAACCACTCTTTACGAGGGAAAAAGCGGAGAATTTTAACCGCTCTGTGGAGCGTAATATTTTTGCGGAAAATATAGCAGAATTTCTTCCAGATTTTGAAAAGATTTTGAACCAGTTAACGAGTTTAAAAACTAAAACCAAAAAACATAACAACTTTTCTGAAATTAAAAAACTCATTGATACAGCCAAAAAGTGTAATAGGTTTGCAATAACTGTAAACAGAACAGCTATGAGAAGTTTACCTACTGATTTTTTCATATTTGACGGAATTGATGCAGAAATTGATAGAGTGCAGGAAACAGGTTTAGAAATAGGAGAACCACTTCGAGTTTTGCTGTGTAGTGGTGAGTGGGTTTATGCGGAAACCGTGTTTTATTCTGGCTGGGTAAAAGTGGATTCTATAGCATTTGGGACGAAAAATGAAATAGAGAAGTTTTACCGTTCGAAGAATTTTTACGTCGTTACGGGGAATTACGTTTATACAATGCCTTCTCCTGATGAAAACACTTCTTTCAAAATATTTGGTATGGGCAGTAAACTTGTGTCAGGCAAAGCAAATGAGGTAAATGGAGAACTACATACAAATCAAATTGTTATAAAATTGCCAATTAATAAAAGAGGTAAACTTGCTTTTGCCAATGCCTTTCTTTCTTATTCTGCTGATGTTTCACACGGTTATCTTAAACCTACCAGAAGAAACATTGTGCACGAAGCATTAAAATTGCTTGGGGAACGGTATGGCTGGGGTGATAGTTTTGGAGCACGTGACTGTTCAAGTACTATAAGGGCTATTTATAAAACAGTTGGTATTAACCTTCCTCGTAATGCAGGCGATCAGGAGAAATATTCTCCTGGAAAGAGAGTGAACTTTGCTGGAAGGAGTGAAGCAGAAAAGTTGGAATTATTGAATGAATTTCAAGCAGGTGATCTTTTATTTATGAAAGGTCATGTGATGATGTATTTTGGAAAAGTGAAAGGTATTCATTACATATACCACAATTTTCATAAAGAGTTTTCTAAAGGAAAGATAATTTCAGTTAACTCCGTGTTTATAACGCCTGTAAATATTCTTTTCTCTAAGGGTAAGTCTGCAATTTCAGAAATCAGAACTGGAATAATTATCGGTCAGCGTTAGAAAAGCACATTTTTTCATATCTTATTTTGTAATTAACTTAAACTGTTTTCCTATTGACTTGTGAAAAAATTATCTTATACTTATAAGTGAAAAAAATAACAATATGGAGGTGAAAGGATATGGATGTTAAAGTAGACAAAACCATTGACGAGAGGGGAGAAGTTTGTCCGGTTCCTGATGTCGATGCAAAAAGGGCATGGAAATCGATGAAACCGGGAGAAATTCTTGAAGTGTTAATCGATTATCCACTGTCAAAAGAGAGAATCCCTGCAAACGCAGAAAAAGCAGGGCACAAAGTTCTTGCAATTGAAGAAACCGGGCCAAGTGAGTGGAGAATCCTTATTCAAATTGGTGGAAAAGAAAAATAGGAGGTGAATATGGAAGCGATCATACTTGGATTTATCACAGGCCTTGCCTTTGGGTGGATTTTACAGAGAGGACGTGTTTGTTTCAACTCTGCGTTTCGTGACTTATACTTGATGAAAGACAACTTTTTATTTAAGGCGATAACGCTTGCAATGGCACTTGAACTCATAGCATTTCCCCTTATGGCTCAGTTTGGTTGGATTAAACTCAACCCAAAACCTTTAAACATTGTAGGCCAAATATTTGGTGGTTTGATTTTTGGTATGGGAATGGTGCTTGCAGGGGGATGTGCAAGTGGAACGACTTACAGAGTTGGTGAAGGAAATACTACCTCCTGGGTTGCTGCCTTTACATATGCGCTTACTGCAACAGCAGTAAAGCACGGAGGACTTAACGGTTTGTTAAAGGCGATTTCAAGGTTTACAGTTAAAGTTGTGCCTACGACTTCCGCAAATCTTTATGATAAAAAGATAGGTCCCACACTTGCAACTGCACTTCATATAAATCATTGGATCATTGCGATTATACTATCTGCTGTTCTTCTCTGGTACGTGTTTGGTACAAAGACAACAAAGAGGCCAGATGCTAAAATGAGTTGGAAAGCAATTGGGTTGTGGCTTGTTCCAATTGCAATGTTTGGTTTCTGGTCAAGTTATATCACTGGAAGACATTATGGGCTTGGAATTACTGGTGGTTGGATTAGCATAACTCAAACTTATACTCAAGGAAAAATGCTCAGCTGGGAAGGTGCAGAAGTATTAGGGATTATTGTAGCAGCCTTTATTTCTGCTGTTCTTGCTAAGGAGTTTAAGTTTAGAGTACCAAAGCGTGGCAAGGTATATTTGCAAACTGCTATTGGTGGAGTTTTTCTTGGTCTTGGTGCAAGCCTTGCATTCGGTTGTAACATCGGAAATTACTTTACCGGAATTCCTCAACTCGGCATCGGTTCTATAATAGCAGGTGTTTGTTTTATACTTGGCAATTGGTTTATGGCTTATCTGCTTTACGGGAGGGCATAACTTATGGAAATCACAATTCAAGTAATGAAGCCTGCATATACGTATGAAGATCTTGACACTGCACTTCACATTGCAGAAGCGGCAATCAAAAGAGGGCATAAAGTAAACCTGTTTCTGTTTTCTGATGCCGTAATAGGTGCAAATAAATCGATAAAACCGATAAAGATAGACAGAGTAATACCTGAGAAGATGAAAGAATTAATAGAAAAGGGGCTTCGAGTGGATCTCTGTGGAATTTGTATGGATTATCGCGGGCTGAGTCAGGAAAATGTAATAGAAGGTGCAAATCCAAGTGGCCTTCCAGAACTTGCCTCGCTTGTTTATTCAAGCGATGTGTTTATAAATCTAATGGCGTAGGAGGGCGAAATGAAAAAAGTGTTATTTGTAGTTTATCAAGCGCCTGTCGGTGCAATATGGGTAAACGAAGCATTTAGAACTGCATTTGGTATGTATGGAGAAGATATCGAACCTGCTGTGCTTCTTATGGATGAAGCGGTAACGGCTATTGCTGAGCGCAATGCACCGGAACGGGTTGGGCTTCTTCCAGTAAAAATTGTTAAAAAGTATATCGATAAGTATGGAACTGAAGTATATGCAGTGGAAGAAGATCTTGAAAAGTACCATGTAAAGGAGATTGATACAGGGTGTAAAGCGAAAATTGTTTCACTTGATAGTGCAAAAAGAATTATACGCGATTGTGATTTTGTGATATTTATGTGAGGTGCGATATGGTGATAATTGTTAAGTACGGATTAAATAATGAAATAGAACGAAGAAAAATGGAGTTTGCTGAACCTGGAGATACAGTTGTCCTTATACAGAACGGTGTGTTTTGGCTTGTTGGGAATGAGGCAAGGAAAATTGTCAAGGAAGGTGTGCAAATCTGCGCATTAAAAGATGATTACCTTGCAAGAGGATACGATGAAGGAGATACCTCTGAGAAATTAATTTCTTACGAAGATTTTATTGAAATATTGGAAAAAGATCACCGTACTATTGGTTAATGCCTTACCAAACTCCCTCCCCAATGTTTTATATGCCTCCGCAGGTTTGTCTTGGCGGAGGCATTTTTTGTAAGTGAAAAATTTTGCAATGTAACAATTTTGTATTACAATGGAACAAATAGGAGGTGAATATGAAAAATGTACCACTTGCAACAATAGAGAGGGTTGCAAAATATTTAAGATGTTTAAATAGACTAAGTGAAAAAGGCATTAAAGTAGTTTCTTCTAAGGAACTTGCTGAACACACAAGAACCTCACCTGAACAGGTGAGAAAGGATCTTTCCTATTTTGGTAGATTTGGGAAAACCGGAACTGGATATGATACGCAAAAACTATCCAGAAAATTGGAGAGAATTCTGAAAGCCCAGAAGAAATGGAATGTGTGTATATTGGGGGCTGGTTCATTGGGAAGTGCACTTGCTCGTTATCAAGGCTTCAAAGACACAGGGTACAACATTATTGCGGCTTTTGATAACGATCCAGAAAAGATTGGTACTAAAATTGGACAGGCGGAGGTTTACGACATTAAAAATTTCAAAGAAATTGTAAAGAAAAAGGACATACAGATGGTAATTCTTGCTGTTCCAAAGGAGGCAGTTGAGGAAGCAGAAGAAATTATTTCTAAAACGAACAATATAAGAGGGATTTTGAATTTCGTGCCTGTAACGATAAAATTGAAAACACGCAGGAAAGTGGCTATCATTGATGTTGACCTTGCGCAAAAATTATATATACTATCATATCTAATAAAACGGGGAAGGGAGATGACGTAATGGACATATTGACATTAAACTGTGGAAGTTCTTCAGTAAAGTATCAACTTTACCGGTGGGAAGACAAAAAAATCCTCGCCAAAGGGGTTGTTGAGCGAGTTACGATAGGTGGTTCCTTTATTAAACATGAGGTGCCGGGTAAAGATACTGTTAAAATTGAAAAGGAATGCCCTACACATAAAGAGGCAATCGAACTTATAATGAGCACGCTCACAAGCCATGAATACGGAGTAATCAAGGATATAAAAGAGGTAAAAGCGGTGGGGCATCGTGTGGTGCATGGAGGCGAGAAGTTCAATAAGTCCGTAATTATTGATGATGAAGCACTTAAGACTTTTGAAGAACTGATTGATCTTGCGCCTCTTCATAATCCTCCAAATATCATGGGAATAAAGGCTGCAAAAAAAGTGCTGCCAGATGTTCCCCATATGGCAATAATGGATACTGCCTGGCATCAGACGATACCTGATTTCGCTTATATCTATGCACTTCCTTATGAATGGTATGAAAAATACCATATTAGAAGATATGGGTTCCATGGAACTTCTCTTTTGTATGTTGCAAAGAGAGCTGCTGTATTACTTGGGAAAGATCCGTTTGAAACAAATATAGTTTCTGCACATATAGGCAATGGGGTAAGTTTTAATGCAGTGAAAAACGGAGTCTCTGTAGATACAAGTATGGGGTTTACTCCTCTTGAAGGTGCAGTTATGGGAACACGTGCTGGAGATCATGATGCTGCAATAGACCTCTATATGATGGACAAATTAGGACTTTCCACAAAAGAAATGAATACTATTTTAAATAAAAAGAGTGGTGTCCTTGGGATTACTGGTAAATATACGGATAGAAGGGATATTGAAATTGCAGCAGAAAAAGGCGATGAACGAGCAAAACTTGCAATAAAAATAGAGGGATACAGGGGCAGAAAATATATAGCAGCGTATATGGCTGCTCTTGGTAAGGTTGATGCAATTGTGTTCACGGCAGGTGTTGGTGAAATGTCTCCTATAATGAGGAGAGAGATGACGAAAGGTCTTGAACTTTTTGGAGTAAAAATTGATCCTGCAAAGAACGAACTTGCCCATACACGCAATGCTGAGATGGATATTACTGCCGAGGACTCCAAGGTGAAGGTTTTTGTAATTCCAACAGATGAAGAACTTGTTATGACTGAGGATACTGTGGCACTTCTTGAAGGTAGATACGACATACACACAAAATTTACCTATTCTTTCCAGGATCCTCACTACGTTAATAAATTAAGGGAGGAAAACTTCCAGAAACAGGTTAAGGAACTTCCCGAACTTCTTGAAGTAAGGGCAAAGATTCCCGGTATAGATAAATAACGTAATTTTTTGAAAGAGTGTGTTTTATGCCCCGCTTTGTGCGGGGCTTTGTTATGCTTGAACTTTTTACGTAAATAAGTATAATACCTAACGATGGGGCAGTGGCTCAGCTGGGAGAGCGCATCCCTCGCACGGATGAGGTCAGGGGTTCAAATCCCCTCTGCTCCACCATCAAATTTAAATTATGAAGATTTAAAACAGTTTTACAATTTGTGATAATCTTGAATTACTTTCTGTGCAAAGTAAAAACGGTGATTTCAGGGATAGACATAAACCGCATTCTAAGATGGCTGTTTCCAATACCCCTGTTCACATACATGTAAGTCCCGTCAATGTGAAACAATCCTTCCAGAAAACGAGATCCGTAAACAGAGGGTACGTATAACGCTTTTTTTGTAAAAGGAATTTTTACCTGTCCGCCGTGTGTATGTCCACAAAGAACGAGTTCTGGCTTGTATTTCACAGCATCGTATATAATGTCAGGTGAATGTGTGAGCAGTATTACAAATGCATTTTCAGGGATCCCTGAAAATGTTTTCTCAAGGTCTGCGTGCCCTGAAAAAGAATCATCTGTACCTGCAATAAAGAAATTTTTGGAGAGTTTCTCGTTGGAGTTTACTAATAGATGTATTCCAGAGGAACGTAAACCTTCTTCAAATTTTGTTAGTTCATATAAGTTGTGATCCCAGTTGCCCAGGATTGCATAAACTGGTTTTCCGAGTTTTACTATTTGCTTACAGTAGTTGATAACTTCCGTATTTTTGTTGCTTCCTATAAAATCTCCAGTTATCACTATTAAGTCCGGGTTGAGTTTTTTAATCTTTCTCAATGTTTTTTCATAGATCTGTGCGTCTTTATTGTAGTGAAGATCTGAAATTTGAACAATTTTCAGCCCATTTTCCTCTGCCGGGAGGTTTTTAAAATAGAGATTAACCTCTGTTATAGATAGCATATTTGGTTCTATAAAAAAGGAATAGAGTAGTAATGCTCCAGTTATAGCAGTAAGTATCAGCAGCATATAAACAATTTTTTTAGGCATCCCGGGGAAAGATTAAACGCTGGCACCCGTTTTTTGTATTCAATATACGCATTGCCAAATTTTTCAATTGCCTCTTTTTCTTCTATTGTAAATACCATTATGATTATTGCAATTACGTTTATAGGTGCATAAATGACGAGATATGAGAAAGATCCGAGCATAAGTGCCAGAGAGAACGGAATTAACATTAAACCAAAATGCATTGGATGACGCATGCAGGAGTATGGACCCCTGTCAACAAATTTGTTTGTGTCAAACTTTTCCACTTTTCCTTCTTTTCCATATTTTGCAAGTGTTTTTCCGGTGTCTCTTGCTATGATGTTAGAGATTCCAAACAGGAAAATACCGAGGATTCGAAAGACAATACCAATATGAACGTATAATCCATTTTTCTTTAATAAGAAATCAGTTATCAGGGAGAGTATTATCCCTCCGAATATGAATATCGCCCAAACTATCCACCGACCTTTAACGCTTATTTTCATATTGCTATTATATCAATAAAGAAATCTTTTGAAAACATCGCTTTTTACGTATAATCAAACTATGGATAATGCGATAACTGTTTCTCATTTGAAAAAAGTTTTTAATCCGTTTCCGCTTAGAAAAAAAGAACGGGGACCCGGACTCTGGATTGCAAACCTTGTAAGACTTAAAAGGACGAAGGAATCGGAAATTATTGCTCTTAAAGATGTGAGTTTCAGTGTGAAAAGGGGAGAAATCTTTGCTATTGTTGGGCCAAACGGTGCAGGGAAAACTACACTTATGAAAATTTTGTCTGGACTTCTCTATCCAAGTAGCGGAAGCGGAGAGTTGCTTGGTATGAACATTGTTGAAGATCACGATAAGTTAAAAGGAAACGTTTCATTTGTATCTGCATCGTTCTGGATGGCTCTCGAATGGCAATTTACTGCGATGGAGAATATCATTCAGTATGCAATGCTTTTTGGGATAAGTGAGAAAACCGCAAGAAAAAGAGTGGAGGAACTTGGTGCATATTTTGGGATAAATTTCTTTAATAAAAAAATCCCGGAACTTTCAGCGGGAATGCGTCAAATAATTGCCGTAATAAGAGGATTTGTCACGGATAAACCGATAGTGTACCTTGATGAGCCGGGAGTTAGCCTTGATGTGGAAAAACGTTTTCAACTTGCGGAACTCGTGAAGTCTGAGTCAGCAAGAGGAAAAACAATTCTCATATCTTCTCACGAATTTACTGACCTTGATGTTTATAATCCACGGGCATTACTTTTGAAACGTGGTAGTTCCATAGGCATTGGGACTGCGAAGGATTTACTGAAAGATAAAAATGCAGTGCCTTACAATCTGGAACTTAGTAAATTTGACAGTAAAATTCGAGAGGAACTTTCAGAAAAAGGAATAATAGAGGGGGATATTCCAAAAGAACTCATAGAACTTGACAGGGTTTTCAGGGTAAGGCTTCTCGTAAAAAATGGAAGGGTAAATGATCTCGTTAAAGTTTTGCTTACGCATAATGCAAAGGTGTTTAATATGAAAAAGGACAAACTGGGATTAAAAGACGCTTATCTTTATAGGGTGAAATATGCGTAATTTCATCGTTCAACTTCGATCCATCGTTGCTTTTGCAAAAAGGGAATATATTATATGGACTTCGTATAAGATAAATATAGTAACGTGGATACTTGATGTGTTTATAAATTCTACACTGTTTTTTATGATGAGTTTACTTATGGGGAAGAACACTGCTATTTTTCCTTATGGGAACAATTATGTTTCGTTTGTAGTACTTGGGCTTTCTGCTTATTATATTTCCTATACGAACCTTGGTGATCCGTATGATAGAGTTGCACGGATTTATTGGAATGGCACAATGGACCTTTATCTTTTAAGTCCGCTTTCTCTTGTTACTCCGGTTATAGGTATTATGTACCGCTCTGTTCTTGATGATTATCCCCGTGTTTTACTTGCTTTCTTATTTGGAACGTTGTTTTTTGGTGCAGTATTTAGATTTTTACAGCCGTTTACAATTCTCTTGATAGTGATTTTACTTGGAGTTTCTACTTTTGGAATTGGAATGATAAGTGCAAGTTCTTTCTTTCTACTTAACTTGAAGGTTGGCACTGAGCCTGTGAAGTTTATTTTTCAAGACATCATTATTGCCCTTGCTGCTGGTTATTTTTATCCAATTTCTGTTTTACCATACTCCTTGCAACTTGTTTCATCAATCCTTCCTCATACGTATGCACTTGATGCATTGAGAAGATTAATGATACCGGGTGGCAATTTAAATGTACCTGTGCTTCCGCTTCAAAAGGTATGGCATATATCTCCTGTTCTTTCTGATGTAATTGTTCTTGCGTGTATGTCTGTATTGTTCATTTTTCTTGGTTTTTACCTATATGCAGTTGGTGTTGAAAAAGCAAGAAGAAACGGAACATTGACGAGGTGGCAATGAACATTGTAAATTTAAGAGGTATAACAAAAAAATTTGGAAGAGAATTAGCGTTGAATAAAGTGGACATCGCTGTACGTAATGGAGAGATTTTTACAGTCCTTGGAAAAAACGGTGCAGGCAAAACAACTCTTATTAAAATAATATGTACTCTTCTTTTACCAGATGCGGGGAACGGTAGTGTACTTGGGTATGATTTAATGAGGGAATCCGAGAAGATAAGGGCAAATGTGAGCCTTGTCGCACCAACTGTTGATGTTGGGGTTGATCCTACGCTTACAGTGGAGGAAAATCTGCTTTTCTGGGCAGTGGTTTATGGTTTGACTGATGAAGAGGCAAGAAAGCGAGTCAAAGAAACGCTTGAAATTCTCGGTTTGTTTGAAGTGCGGAACAGATGGGCAATGGAAATTAGTGCAGGAATGCGGCAGAAACTCGGAATTGGTCGTGCAATTCTTGTTCGCCATCCTCTTTTGTTGCTTGACGAACCTACTGTAAAACTTGATGTTGAGTCAAAATTTTCATTGAGAAGATTTATAAGAGATATAAGAAATGAGTTTGGAACAACAATTCTTCTTACAACACATTATTTTGATGAGGCAGAGGAACTCTCTGATAGAGTTATGATTTTGGATAAAGGAAAGGTGCTCGTGGTGGATAGCATTGAGAATTTAAAAAAGAGGATCAGCGCAACAGAGAAAATCGAAATACACGCCAAAACGGATTCTGCAAGAGCAAAAAGAATTCTATCTATGTTTTCACGGTATGGGGCTTTCTATGAAGATGCTGTATTCAGATTCACAGTGCCACTTTTTAGTGATGCAATGAATGAGATACTTAACGAATTTGTGCTGGAAGGAGTGGAAATTCTGGAAGTTTCCAGCAAATCACCGTCTCTTGAAGAAACATTCCTCACAATAACCGGGAGTTCAAGATGAAGAACGTGAAAATGATTCTTTCATTTATGAAACTTAAATTCAGGGCGTCACTTTTGTATCCTGCAGGGTTTATCACTGACATAATAAGGGAGTATGTAAACGTTGCTATCTGGCTATTTGTTGCATTATTTGTGCAGAATGCTTCGGTAAGTGTCCGAAGCATAATAAATAATTACGTTGGATATATGCTTGTTGGAGTTATCGTTTTTCAGAATGCTGACAAACTTATGAAAGCGCCGTTTAATGCCCTGTCAAAGGCATTTTGGGAGAAGAGACTTGAAGTTTATGATACGTCAAATTTTGGTGTGTTTGCTCTTGTAATTGGTGATTTTATCTACACGTTCATATTTAATGGATTAATTCAGATTTCAATTCTTCTTGTTGTATGGCCTCTTATAAAGGCACCTGCCATTGGAGAATGGAAAATTTTATCCGTTTTGCTCTTGTATGGTCTGTTCATCGTTTCAATCTTTGGCATATCACTCATAGGAGCATCAACATTCTTCTTTCTCGAAGTTAAACAGGGAAGAGAGCCTGTAAGTTGGAGTGTTTCTACGCTTGTACGCCTCTTCTCTGGAGTTTATTATCCGTTGGCGCTTTTCCCTATCTATATGCGCTGGATTGGAAAAATTTTTCCGCATTATTATATGATCTTTGCAATGCGTTCTATCACTGGTTTATCCTGTAAGGTGAATCTTGTAAATGTTGGGATTATTTTGCTCTTGTTTGCTGTAGTTCTTCTTCCTTTTGGGATTTTTATTTTCAAAAAAGCAATTACATTTGCCGAAAAGCGGTCTGGAATGAGCGCACTTGTATAGTTTTTAATTTGACAAATTGATAGTTTTTATTAACATTGAACTATGATGAGAAAAAATAAAATTTTAATCGGACTGATTCTTTTATCTATTATTTTTGCTGGAATTGCTCCTGAGAATGCGATCTTAAAATCAGAAGAGCATAGGGTGTCTATCATTGAATTGTTCACTGCAACATGGTGTAATTACTGCCCTGCTGCGGAAACTGCGGTAAGCCAATCCTATGCAAAGAATTCTGACAAGTTTGTGTTTGTTGAGTATCATTTGAGTGATAGTTTGAGCAATGAAGCTTCCGAAAACAGAGCGCATTTTTATAAAGTTACTGGAACACCAACTGCTGTTGTAAACGGAAAATATAAATTTATAGGTTCTGATATGATTGCAGATAGAGGTTTATCAAGAGCAATGTATGATTCTAAAAATATTCCACTCGTTGTGTTTAGTGCAATTTCTGCTAAAGTAAATAACAAGGGTATTTCTGTTTCCTGTGCTGGAAGTTTGAACAATACTAAAGGACGATCAAAACTTTTTATTCTTTTAATAGAAGATAAGGTAAAAGTCAGATCAAAAGAATATAGATTTGTTGTGAGAGGTCTTAGTTCATTTGAGATTGGAGATAAATCTTATGCGGAAACTTGTAGCTTTACAAAGTTGAGTTCTTACAATCTAAACAATCTTTATCTTCTATTCTTTGTTCAGAATGAAGAAACAGAGGAGATCTACAATGCAAAACTTGTAAAACTAAGCGAGATTGAAAAAGACGAAAATACGATAAGTGCACCTAAATTTATGTTCATCTCACAGGACAAAGGGGATCTTTTAGTTCATATCATTCTCTCTGCTAATGAAAAACTCGGAAAATTTGAATTGCAAATAGCAAAAGACAAGTCTTTCTCTAAAATTGTGTTAGATAAAGTTATTAGTAAAAAGAAATTTGAAATTGGCGACCTTCCGCCCGGTATTTATTACTCCCGTGTGCGTGGTGTGGAGTTGAACGGTAAATTTACTGGCTGGTCTGAAATGAAAACTTTTTCTGTGATGGAGAAAATTGCTCTTAAGCCCAATAATCCCTATATGACAGTAAACGGAGTTAAAAAAGAAATTGATCCAGGCAGAGGCACAAAACCCGTAATAATACCTGAATGGGGAAGAACGGTTGTACCTATCCGTGCAATAGTTGAAGCATTAGGTGGAACAATACAGTGGGACGGAAAAGAAAGAAAAGTTACAA
>CAYXJW010000076.1:0-3006 GCA_964465465.1 uncultured Caldisericales bacterium | reverse complement strand
AATTAAAAAGGTTAAAGTGCGTTCTCCCATCACCTGTAATACGGATCATGGTGTATGTGCAAAGTGCTATGGACTTGACCTTTCTTCGAGGAAACATGTTAACATTGGAGAAGCAGTTGGAGTTGTTGCTGCAGAGTCAATCGGTGAACCAGGCACACAGCTTACTTTGAGAACATTCCATACAGGAGGTGTGGCAGTAGCGGATATTACTACTGGACTTCCGAGAGTTGAAGAATTGTTCAGCGCAAGAAGCCCAAGAGGAAAAGCGCTAATTGCTCCTCTTACAGGAAAAGTGAGTATTTTGATTGAGAAAACGAAGAAAACGGTAATTATCCACTCTAAAGATGGAAAGAAAGAGAAACTTGTTACTACGAGGGATAAAAAATTGAACGTTAAGGACGGAGATGTTGTAAAAGTTGGTGATATACTAAGCGAAGGCCCACTTGATCCATCTGAACTTTTGAGGATTAAAGGAATAACTGCAGCATCGCGTTATATTATTGAAGAAATAGAGAAAGTATATAAATCGCAGGGTGTTGATATTAATGTTAAACACATTGAGATTATAGTTAAACAAATGTTCAATAAAGTAAGAATCCTTTATTCGGGAGATACAAATTTCTACGAAGGAGAAGTGGTTAGCAGAGATGAGGTTATTACTGCAAACCGTGTTGTGAAGGCGTCGGGAGGGAAAATTGCAAGATTTGAGGTACTCGTTCAGAGTATTACAAAATCAGCACTTTCTTCTGATAGTTTCCTTTCAGCAGCATCGTTCCAGGAAACCCCGAGAGTTCTTGCTGAAGCAGCGATTAAAGGCAAAGTAGATCTCTTAAGAGGAATGAAGGAATCAATTATTGTTGGAAAGAAAATTCCTGCTGGAACAAATATGAAATTTGAAGAATAGAGGGTTGTATGTTTAAAAGCGGCAGAGAATTCTCTGCCGCTTTTTTCCGGAAAACCTGATTTGCTTGACAGAATGTTTTGTTTTGATATAATTGCAACTTGTGTAAAAGAAAAATGAGTAGGAGGAATGAGGATGCTTACATTTAATCAATTGGTTCGGAAACCAAGAAAAAGTAAAAAAGAGAAAAGTAAAACTCCTGCACTGCAAGGGTGTCCCCAGAAGAGAGGAGTTTGCATTCAGGTTAGAACGGCAACTCCGAAAAAGCCGAACTCAGCTTTGAGGAAAATTGCAAGAGTCAGGCTTACAAACGGTATGGAAGTTACCGCTTACATAGGCGGTATTGGACATAATCTTCAGGAGCACTCAATGGTGCTTGTTAGAGGTGGAAGGGTAAAAGACCTTCCTGGAGTCAGGTATCATGTTGTTAGGGGTGCACTTGATGCAGCAGGTGTCGAAGGTAGAAGGAGAGGTAGATCCAAGTATGGAACTAAGAGACCTAAAACTGAAAAGGGAGGTGCTTAATGCCTCGTAAGAAACTTAGTATGGTCCGTGAAATTCCACCGGATCCAGTTTATGGAAGCGTTGTTTTACAGAAACTTATAAACAATGTAATGCTGGGTGGTAAAAAAAGCCTGGCAGAGAAAATTGTTTACAGTGCACTTGAAATTGTAAAACAGAAGACAAAAAAAGATCCTATTGAAGTTTTTGAAACTGCATTAGAGAAAGTGAGGCCACTTGTTGAAGTAAAGCCGAGAAGGGTAGGTGGTGCAACTTATCAGGTACCCATTGAAATGAGTAAAGAAAGAGGGCAAAAAATTGCCTTAAAATGGATTGTGCGTGCTGCAAGGGAGCGTTCAGGCAAATCAATGATCGAAAAACTTGCCGCTGAAATTATTGATGCTTCCAATGAAACTGGTGGTGCGTACAAAAAGAAACTTGATGTTCATAGAATGGCAGAGGCGAATAGATCTTATTCGCATTTCAGATGGTAGAGGTGATGTTAGGTGAGTAGTGATACCCCACTTGAAAAAATAAGAAATATAGGGATTATAGCGCACATAGATGCAGGTAAAACCACAACCACGGAGCGCATTCTGTACTATACAGGAAGAACGTACAGATTGGGTAACGTGGACGATGGGAATACTGTTATGGATTGGATGGTTCAGGAAAAAGAAAGGGGTATCACGATTACTTCTGCTGTTACAACCTGTTTCTGGAAAGGATATCAGATAAATATCATTGATACGCCCGGCCATGTTGACTTTACAGCAGAAGTTGAAAGATCACTTCGTGTGCTTGACGGAGCGCTTGTTATTTTCTCTGCTGTTGAGGGAGTAGAAGCGCAGTCGGAAGCCGTTTGGAGACAGGCGAGCAGGCACCATGTACCAAGAATTATTTACATCAACAAAATGGACAGGCTTGGTGCTTCTTTTGAAAGAACACTTGAAAGCATTAAGGAGCGTTTGAATGTAAAGCCGCTTGTTCTTGAAATTCCTGTTGGAGAAGAGAGCGAATTTTCCGGGGTTATAGATCTTGTTGAAAACAAGGCGTACATATTTAGAGATCCATCTGGAGAGACCTATGATATTGAAGAGATCCCGGAAGAATACAGAGAAGAAGCAGAACTTCGAAGAGAGCAACTTATGGAGTCTATTGCAGATGTTGATGAGGAGGCACTCGAAGTTTACCTCAACGAAGGCTCTATTCCAAAAGATTTGCTTAAAAAGGCGATAAGAAGGGCAACACTTGACAACCTTGCATATCCTGTCTTTATAGGATCTTCTTATAAAAATAAAGGTATTCAGATGGTTCTCAACGGAATTTGCGATTACCTTCCTTCACCAATTGATGTTGGTGGAGTTGTTGGTAAAAATCCTAAAACTGGTGAAGAAGTAAAATGTCCTCCAGATCCTGATGCACCGCTTGCCGCACTTGCTTTTAAAGTAATGGCAGATCCGTATGTGGGAACTCTTGTATTTATAAGAGTGTATTCTGGAACCTTGCATAAAGGCAGTTATGTTCTGAATGCTACAACAGGTAAAAAACAGAGGATTGCAAGGCTTTTAAGACTTCATGCAAATAAAAAGGAAGATGTAGAT
>CAYXJW010000075.1:0-9198 GCA_964465465.1 uncultured Caldisericales bacterium | reverse complement strand
TTCCTGAGCATATAAAACCTCCTTTCAAAATAAAATATTTTACAAACTACCTTGAACTCGTTTGCAAACATACGCTTTGCAAATTAAAATTGGCTTTTGCAAAGTTTGATTTTTCAGTTGGAAGTGGAGAGTTAGAAGGAGATTGTTTTTAGGGGGAAGTGAGGGTTCTGGTTCTGGGACTTACGGAAAATAGTTTTTCCGTTCACTTATTTAGTTTTTTGTTTGGTACATTCATATTACATCATCTCCTTTTTTGAAAGAAGATTTTGAGAGAAAGTTTTTTCTTTGTTTGCACGTTTAATCTTCTTTCAATTAATAACCTCACACTAATGAGTTCTTTAAACTTTTTTATTTGCATATTTATTCCTTAAAATACAACTTCCATTTTGAGTTATATAATTAAATTTTTCTCTGTCAAGCATTTCTAAAAGTTTTTATGGAATGTTTTTATTTAAAGGTTAATGCCAATGTTTATGTAGTTTTCATATGGTTTTTAATAATGTGTAAAATCTTTTTACACTGTTTTTTATACAATTCCCATTTGTATGTTATTATAACAAATACGTAAAAAGTTGGATTATATTGGTGATAATATTTATTTTAAATGGAATCTGGTTTCTAATATGTCCACCTGGTACCAGGTACCAAGTGGACAACTTCCAATTCGCGAATATACAGAACAGTTTTAATTATCTTCAGTTAGATTCAGCATTAAGGGAGCATCGTACTTACCCTCAAACCTGTCCACAATTTTAAACTCTTTACCATCAAATTCCAGAAGATAGTTTCTCCTACCTATATATAAATGTCCTCTACAAAAAACACCTGTATCTCTATAGAAAGAGTCATTGGGATCAGAGAATCTTGAAGGTATCTCAATAAACTTTTTACTGGCAGTAAAGTAAAGAAAACCTCTGAGAGGCTCGCCTTCAGGTAATGCTACCTCTGGCTTACCGGATTTCGACAATATATATGCACTATCACCTATTAGAATAAATTCATTTTTGTCAGGGTTAACTGGCACAAACTGTCCTATCGAAAAATAACAATTTTTAGTTACATAAGGTGGTACTGATACGTCAGTACTTACAGAGCCTGTCTTCCAGGGAGAGATAAATACAGGCCTGGGTGTAGGAGACAATTCATAAATGACATCATGTCCTTCACTCCATCCATGTGGTTTATCAATACAATCTCCACCAAGCACGTATATTTTTCCTTTAAAAGGAACAATTCTATTGAGATCTCCATCAATATCTAATACATATGGAAATTTTACTGTTTTAATAACTTTTAGAGTTCTGGGATCAATTTCCACAAAAAAATTATCAAAATTTTCATTTCCGTAATTATCATCGGTTCCCCATATCCATAACATATTGTTATATTTATAAAGATATAAACCAACAAAACCTCCTGACATAATATCATGAAGAGGCACTTCTCTTAACAGATTTAAATCTTTATCAAATACCCTAAGGGCTGTCTTAAGTTCCAAACCAGTCCCTTTGAGATCTGTCAATATAAAAAATTTTCCAGCAAGATAAACTACGTTTTCTCTCGTTAGACTGCTGCTCACTTTTCTTTTTTTAACATATCCATCTTTCAAGATTATAATTTCACCATTAAATGCACCAGGAAAGTAAAGACCGCTGTTAATTTTCGATGGTCTAATTGTGTAAGAATTACAATGATTTATTGTATAAACTCTTTTTACGCTTCCATTATTTATTACTTTATAAAAAATAACCTGAGTGGCAGGATAATTATTTGCAGGTTCTCTTATTAACACAAAATCTGAATCAAGATATGTTGTAGAGTGCGGAGAAGAAGGGTAAATAATATCGGACATAAAATATGGGAGGTGATAATTTGTCCATTTAATGGCTGGTATTATAAAATATCCAATACACACTCCTATTATAGTAACAATAAATATTTTACTCACCGAATACCATTTCCGCTTTTTCATTTATACCACCTCCTATCGATGCTAAGAGAAACCGAGCTTTAGCATATGATATATGGCAAAAATTATTTAAGACTATTTTATTATTTTACGTATAATTATTTGCCCACATTTATATGAATAAGTACAGATAAAATGGCACCAATAAAACAATCTTATTTTTGTTAAATTCTTATCTGTATTACTTCTATCCATCTATTAACCAGACGAGACGAACTCAAGATATGGGGAGAGATATATAGAATCAGGAAGAACACCAGTTATCTCCAAAGTAGCTGCCACAATATGACCCGTTGCATACAAGATAGGAATATCTGAATTGCTATCCAAGTTTACTCTATAACTCCAGAAACCAGTCCATATATTTTGGCTACAGTAAGAACTATTGGAACCGTACTTATTTGCTATGTTATAATTGTATGGCTTCCCATAATACATAATAACGCTCACATTATATGCTCGTTCCGCAAGAGAATAGTCAGGATATCTTTTTATATACACATGGAGAGAATTAGTTATCCAGTTGTTATAAGCACCCTTGTTAAGCTTGGAAGGTGGTCCATACCTATGAACGCTATCCCAGTTTCCATCGGGAAGAGCTTCATATATATCTAAATAGCCAATCCTACCGTCATCTTCAATAGTTACTTTTTTCACCCATCCATCATGTGACACCCATACAGCATACGAGAACAAATCTCCCCAGTTACTCAGTACACTAGCAACATCGTAAGGCATCGCAAATAAGAATGCATTTTCACGAGTTTGTGGAGTAGAGAGAATTCTAATATTGTCTGTTAAACCAAACTCCTTTGCAACATTAGGATTGCTTACAACCAATGCATTTAAAGCCTTCTTCTTTGCTTCTGCATAATTACAATGCTGATTTTTCATAAAGTCACGGATACTCTTCTCAATTTCGTTATTTATTATTTCTTTAGACAGCACTTCCAAAGCCAGACTTTTTTACCGTAGTAACTTGATTTGAGTTTATTTGTTACGGAATTTAAAAACTGCTTGTCCGAAAATGTAAGGTTCTTTTTGTGAGATAGAGAAATAAGTCTCATAAATTCGCTCTTCGTTATGTTTATTATGGCATCTGGATAGCATTCCTTTGTAACTTTTATAAAGTAATCAAATGCCTCAGGAGAACCAGAATTTGCCAAATATACCAGTTTGCTAATATTATTTTTTAGAGTCGTTGCAGTAGCAAAAGAACCATTGTAGGCAAAGATTACTGGCTTATTAAATATTCCAATACCTATCAAGAATACAACAATCAAGGAAATAACCAGGAATTTCTTGTGAGTATTTAAAGCAAATTTTATTTTCCTGAGCATATAAAACCTCCTTTCAAAATAAAATATTTTACAAACTACCTTGAACTCGTTTGCAAACATACGCTTTGCAAATTAAAATTGGTTTTTGCAAAGTTTGATTTTTCAGCTGGAAGTGGAGAATTAGAAGGAGATTGTTTTTAGGGGGAAGTGGAGGTTCTGATTCTGGAACTTACGGAAAATAGTTTTTCCGTTCATTTATTTAGTTTTTTGTTTGATGCATTCATATTACATCATCTCCTTTTTTGAAAGAAGATTTTGAGAGAAAGTTTTTTTCTTTGTTTGCACGTTTAATCTTCTTTCAATTAATAACCTCACACTAATGAGTTCTCTAAACTTTTTTATTTGCATATTTATTCCTTAAAATACAACTTCCATTTTGAGTTATATAATTAAATTTTTCTCTGTCAAGCATTTCTAAAAGTTTTTATGGAATGTTTTTATTTAAAGGACAATGCCAATGTTTATTTGTTTTTCATGTAGGTTTTTAATAATGTGTAAAATCTTTTTACACTGTTTTTTATACAATTTCCATTTGTATGTTATTATAACAAATACATAAAAAGTTGGATTATATTGGTGATAAAATTTATTTTAAATGGAATCTGGTTTCTAATATGGATATTTTGTAATCAATAAATTAAAAACCTCCGTTCTCACCAAGTGGAAAAATCAAAGTATCGGAACAGTTTTTGTCAAATGTGTCCACAACTTTAAAACTACCATCGCTATACTCAACCAAATACTTTTTTGTTGCAATATAGAGTTTTCCATTTGTATAAATTCCTACATCAAAAGCAAGATCATCATTTCCAGAGCGCAGCAAATTATTCGGAAATTCAATAAATTTATTTTTCAATGTATCAAAAAGAAAGTATCGAAAATTCTTTGCAAGAGTAGAATTGCTTCCTAATAATACAAACTCTTTGTTTTCAGGGTCCACAGGGATGAAAGATTCAAATCCGAAACTAACATAAGGATCTTCAGAATACAAAGTCTTTTTGTCACATTGAGTTATGGAATTACACATTTTAACTTTTCTCGGGTATACATAAATAGGTTTGATTGTATCCGTTAATTCATAAATCACCTTATGTACGTAAATTCCTTTCTTCCCAATTTTCAGAGGTTTATCATACCCTGATGCATAGACCTTTCCATTATATCTAACAATAGTTTGATGGTTGCCATCAGTAGCAATAGGAAAATTAAATTTTACGATCTTTTCAATAGTCATTCTATCAGGATCAATTTCAGCAAGAAATGTATCAAGTAAGGAAGTTTCCAGCGCATATACTTTTCCATTGTATTTATAAATATGAAAAAATGAACGTCCAGTGGGGTCCTCAATAGTTTTTAGTTTATTAAACCTTGAGTCGAAAACTAAGATTTTACCATTCATGTTTATAAAAATTCGATGACTGGCTGCTACAATAAATTCTCCAGTTGGTTCATTCGTCATTTTTCGGTAGACTCTATTTTCTTTAAGAATAGTAATGTAATAATTGTAATCTGCTGACCCGAAAGGAATTTCAAATTCCGGGAAATAAAGAGCATCTCCAACACTCGTTGCCCTGCCAATTTCAGAAGGAGCATTCAGGATAGAAGCAATTCGCTTGACTGAACCTTTTTCTTCTTTATAAAAAAGTACTTTACTTGAAGGTATAACTCCTGACAAACACAATATCACACCAAAATCTGCGTCATGGTAAGTTTCTGTACCTACGATACGCGGGCCTCTTAGAAATTTTGAAAATATCTTCGGTGCCTTCCACCACAGATAGGTGCATACTGAAGGCAAAGTGAAGAAAATAGTAATTGCAACTAAGACAACAATAAATGTTTTACTCACCGAATACCATTTCCGCTTTTTCATTTATACCACCTCCTATCGATGCTAAGAGTTATCTAATTTCAGCACTTTATACAATAACGCTAATTTAGTATGGAAAAACCTCTGTCTTCCTGATGCAAACCCACAATAACATCATCTGATGCAAATGCAGGCCTTACCGGAAGTGAGTCTCCTTTGAGCAATAAAAGGTAATGTTTTTTCCTGTCATAAACAAACCATCCTTTTTCATAATCATTCAGTAAAACAAATCTTCCATTTAAAGAAACTGCAACTTGATCGGATTTCGAACTCTTTGTTATGATTTTCGCCGCACCGGGATCGTTAGCAGGCGCAATAAGTAAATACTCCGTGTCCTCATATCCTTTCGGTGGCATTTCCATTGATTCTTGCAATCTTAAAACAAATACAACGTAATTGTCTGGAGTAAGCAAAGGACTGCACGAAAGGTTGTTGTCAGTAAATTTTTCTACTTTCTTTTTCGTAAAAGAATAAATGTAAATATCGGAGAACATTTTGTGTCCATCATTGCCGAAAATGGAGAAGACTATGTAATCTTTATTCACCGAGAAATGAGATAAGCCGGCATTCTGCGTATTGTTTACATTTACTAAAAGCAACTTATCCGAATTAGTAAGATCTATGCTTACAATTCTACTGCTTAATACGGAAACGGGTTTTTCTTTTCCAAGGTTGTAACCTATATAAATTTTATTACCTTGTAGAATCATTTCGTTTAAATTAAAGGTTATGTTTTTAATCTTTGCAGGATCTTTCGTTCCGAACCAGAAACTGCTTGCATTATCTTCTTTATTTACGGAGAATATCAATTTTATATCTCCCGTGTTTCTATTCATAGCATAACCCTTAACTGTTTGATCAAACTCTCTGTCTACTTCATCCCACACAATCCAGTTTTTATTTATGCCTGTATCCCAGAATTGTACAAATCCAGGGTCGGCATTAATTTTACAATACTATTCTTGTAAGAATCGTATATGACAAGATGATCTATGTAAACAAGGCCTGTAGGAGGATGAACCACTTTCCCGCTTCCTATTGCATACACAATGGTGTTTTCAAAAGCACTAATTACCTGAGTATCGTATTTCCAGTCACTGTGAACAGATTTAATATAGCAATTCAAATTTTGAAATGGAATAAATTTTTTAATATCCACATCTGAGAAGTTTTTTATGTTTCCGGATCTCAATGCAATATGATTTTCAACAGGACTGCTGATTTTTCCGCATCCAGTAAAAGAAAACGATCCTGCTACCAGTAAAAACACTATTAACAGCAACAAGTATTTATTTTTTCCGTTCATTATGAATATCTATCTCCTTTCTTATACAGGTTATTTTGTTTTTATATCTTCGCAAATACACGCTTTGCAAATTTAAATTGGTTTTTGCAAAGTTTAACTTCTCAGCTGGAAGTGGAGAATTAGAAGGAGATTGTTTTTAGGGGGAAGCATAGGTTCTGGTTCTGGAACTTACGGAAAATAGTTTTTCCGTTCACTTATTTAGTTTTTTGTTTGGTACATTCATATTACATCATCTCCTTTTTGAAAGACACTTTTCATATCTTTAGTTATGTTATATTACTGCGACTACCAAAAGCAAAGTTTAATACTTATCAATAGTGGTCTTCTTATTACAGGAGGAAAAATAACGCTCATCGTGGGAGATAACTATTAATATTTTTCCTCTGGACCAAACATCTTCTATTATTTGTTTATATATTATCTGTGCAGTTCTCTTATCCACTCCGGAGAAAGGCTCATCAAGAATCAACGCAGAAAAATCTCTGTAAAGTAATCTTGCAATTCCTATTCTCTTTCTTTCGCCTCCAGAAATAGTTTTCTCGGAAATTACCGTTTGAACCCCATCAGGTAGTTTTTCAAGAAGACTCATCAGACCAGCACCTATTATTGCAAAATCTAATTTTTCTTTGTCATATTCATCCGAAAAAGTAATGTTGAACTGAAAACTATCCGTTAGCACAGGAACAAATTGGGGCAAATAACCTATAAATTTTGAAATATTTGAAATTTCCTTTATAGGAATCCCGTCGATTAAAATACTGCCTGTGAAGTTTTCATGCAAGCCAATTAAAGTTTTTGCCAGAGTGGTTTTACCCGCTCCGCTTTTTCCGGTAATAATAAGACATTCTCCTTTACTTATTGAAAAGTTTATGTTGTTTGCAATAATATTGCCCTTGTGAAGCAGTGAAACATCTTTACATTCAATTTTTGTGAGTCTTTTCAAAGAAAAGCGCTTTTTGTTTATTGAAGTATTTTTAAGAATTAAGTTGGTTATTCTATTCACACTTGCATAAGCGGTTTGGACTTCATCATTTATTTCCCCTATAAGTACAAGAGGTTGCCATATTCTTGAAAGGTATACAACTCCTGCCATTATGCCCGCACCTGTCAATTTTGAGGAAGCTGCAAAGAGTAATGCCAGAGCAACAGAAACAACTTGAACAATATTTTGAACAAACTCTGAAATGACCTGTATCAAGTATTCATAAGAATTTTTCTGCACCGAAGTATTTTGTAGTTCCGTAAAAAATCGCTCTTTTCGTAATAAAACCGGGTTTAGTGCGTCGAAAACTTTTATCATAACAGATGCGTTTATAAGTTCGTTGACTTTTTCACCTAATTTTGCATATGCTTCTTGCCTTTCTTCCGAGAGTTTCCGTATACGTTTTCCGCTGATATATACCAAAATTGTGAGAATTAAAAAGCCAATTGCTCCTGAAATGACAAACACCGGAGAAATCAAAGAGGCAAAAAATATTGCAGCAGGAAATCCTATTGCAGCAGGAAGCACCATATAAACAAATGAAACAATTACGCCGCATGATTTTTCAACATCGTTCATAAGAATCTGAGTGTAGTACCCACTTTGTTTTTCTGCAATCAGCGCCTTGTTTGAAGAGATTATTTCTCTTAATAAATTTTTTCTCATTGAAAGCCTGAGTTTTTCTCTGAGAAGTATTAAAATCCATGCACCTATATAATCCAGAATAACTACAATTACTACGGCAAGCGCAAATAGGATTCCAAATTTCAGTGTAAGTATACGATTCCCAGGTTCAACGGAAGTATTTACCCACTTTTGTATTAGATACGGAACAGCAGAATTAAAAATAATATAAGCTGACGAGAAAATCGTTCCGAATAGAAAATACACCTTTGCGCCGCGAAATCCTAATTTAAAGATAATTTTTATAAACCTAAGCATTCTTTTCTCCAGATATTTTTTCGAGATAAAAATCAATTGAATATTTTTGGAAAGGACAAACAGGCAATTCATCGTTAATTTTGTACAGAGGACATCCTCCCGGGCATGCAGCAAAGAAAGGACACGCATTGCATTTCGAGTTATTTGTTAAGATGGCAATTTCCTTCCATCTTTTTAATAAATCTTTATCCAATCCCTTCACAGTATCTCCCACACAAAAATCATTTTCGCCTATATTTTCCCAACATTTGTATATTTTACCAAACGGACCTACCACAATGTTGTTAGCAGAACGCAGAGTACACATTGGTTTATGGAAAAGAATAAAATCCTCAATATTAATATTCCTTTATAACATTCACCATTTTCTCTTTTTTAGTTTTACCTTGTTTTTATATCTTTGCAAACATACGCTTTGCAAATTTAAATTGGCTTTTGCAAAGTTTGATTTCTCAGCTGGAATTTGAGAATTAGAAGGAGATTATTTTTAGGGGGAAGTGGGGGTTCTGATTCTGGAACTTACGGAAAATAGTTTTTTTCTTCACCTATTTAGTTTTTTGTTTGATACATTCATATTACATCATCTCCTTTTTTGAAAGGAAGATTTTGAGAGAAAGTTTTTTCTTTGTTTGCACGTTTAATCTTCTTTCAATTAATAACCTCACACTAATGAGTTCTCTAAACTTTTTTATTTGCATATTTATTCCTTAAAATACAACTTCCATTTTGAGTTATATAATTAAATTTTTCCCTGTCAAGTATTTCTAAAAGTTTTTATGGAATGTTTTT